>JAQIJC010000001.1:0-52500 GCA_036946405.1 Sphingomonas phyllosphaerae
CCGCTCACCGTTGACGAGGATGCGCGCGATGCCCGCCTTGACGCGGCCGTTGTTGGGATCGACCGCCTCGGCGCGCTTGTAGAGTGCGGCGGCGGCGGTCGCATCGCCGAGCGCGAACGACAGGTCGCCCGCCTCGATCAGCGCCGACAGGTCGCGCGGCGCACTGCCGAGCCGACGCACGACATCGGCGAGCCGGTCGGCGTCGGGGTTGGGAGTCGCGACGACCTCCTGCGCGGTTGCGTGCCCCGCGCCGACGATCGTACCCGCGGCAAGCGCCACCGCGAGGCACCCGGCGAGCGGAAAACGTCCCGATCGCGATCGAGCGATATGGGTCATGCGCAAAGCTCCCCGCGCCCACCCGCGACGGAGCAGGACGGATCGGAAAAAGAAGGTGTCGAAATCGCGGCGCCACCGTCGCCCGCATCGATCACCACGGACCCGGTGGCGACGAGGGCAGGCGGACGGAAGGTCATCGCGCCATAGAGCGTGTCGCCACCGGGCCGGCAATGACATGGCCGACCCGGCTGCGACGAAGCGAGCCTGTACGGCGGTGCGCGGTCGGTCCGCGCGCCGCCGCCGCAGCCGTTACTGGTTGTTCTGGCGGTGCAGGAAGCGCGGCAGATCGCCCGGCTCGCGCCCGTCGTCCTCGACCGCGCGGCCACCGGCATTGCGGGTCGCGTTCTGCATCCGCTCGAACAGCGTGCCGCCCAGCTTGACGCGCGGCTGTGCGGGGGCGGGCGTCTCTTCCTCGGCACCCGGCGCGAGGAAGCGGCGCCGCTGCGCGTCACCCGCCGGCGGCGTGGCGGGCCATCAGCGACTCCGCCCCCAGTACCAGTTCGTCCTCGGCCGGGCGCGCCGGCGAGGGATCGACGTTCGCGCCACCGTTGGCCGGCGGCACGCCCTCGGCCATCGCGCCGGCGGCGGCGCCCGCTCGGTTGCTGCGGCGGGACGGCCGGGGTCGGCTCGTAAGCGACCGGCTGCGGCGCGGGGGTCGCGGCCGGCGCGGCGGCGGCTGGCGCCGGGGCGGCATCGGTGCGACGCGGCGCGGAGAAGCTGAACGTGCGCGGCGGCTCGGACGGCGCGCTGGCGGCGGCGGGGGGCCGTCGCCTGACCGACACTCTCTATACCGGTCGCGACCACCGAGACGCGGATCTTGCCTTCCAGCTCCGGGTTGAACGCCGAACCCCAGATGATGTTCGCGTCCGGATCGACCAGCTCGCGGATGTGGTTGGCGGCCTCGTCGACCTCGAGCAGGCGCATGTCGTCGCCGCCGGTGATCGAGACGATCACGCCCTTGGCGCCCTGCATCGACACGCCGTCGAGCAGCGGGTTGGCGATCGCCTTCTGCGCGGCGATCAGCGCACGGTCGTCACCTTCCGCCTCGCCGGTCCCCATCATTGCCTTGCCCATCTCTTGCATCACCGAGCGGACGTCGGCGAAGTCGAGGTTGATGAGGCCGGGCATGACCATTAGGTCGGTGATGCCGCGCACCGCCCTGCTGCAGCACCTCATCGGCCATTTCGAAGGCCTGCTTGAACGTGGTGTTGGCGTTGGCGACCAGGAACAGGTTCTGGTTCGGGATCACGATCAGCGTGTCGACGAACTTCTGCAATTCCTCGATGCCCGCATCGGCCGACTTCGCGCGGCGATTGCCCTCAAAGCTGAACGGCTTGGTCACGACGCCGACCGTCAGGATGCCCATGTCGCGCGCCGTCTTGGCGATCACCGGGGCCGCGCCGGTGCCGGTGCCGCCGCCCATGCCCGCGGCGATGAAGCACATGTGGCTGCCCTCGAGCAGCCGGCCCAGCTCCTCGATCGTCTCCTCGGCCGCGGCGCGCCCGATCTCGGGACGGCTGCCCGCGCCCAGCCCCTGCGTGATCTTCGCGCCGAGCTGGATCTTCTGCTCCGCCTCGGACTGCTTGAGCGCCTGCGCGTCGGTGTTCGCGACGAGGAAGTTCACGCCCTGCACGTCCGCGCGCATCATATTGGCGATCGCGTTGCCGCCGGCGCCACCGACGCCGATCACGGTGATCCGCGGGGTCAGATCGTCGAGATCGGGCGTGATGAATTCGATGCTCATCGCAACATTACTCCGTCCGCCCGCGTCGCTGATTTCATAACGGGCCGTTTACACCGATGTGCAACATGCGGGCGCGCGGTGAAAGAGGAAACACCGCGAAACGCCCTGTTGTCGCGTCAATAATTCGCCTTCGCGGCCTGCACGAGCTTCCAGAAGCCGCGCAACCCCCTCTGACGGTGGACCATTTGCTGCGTCGGCGCGAGGCCGCGCAGGTCGATGGGATCGCTGGCGGCGAAGAACGCCAGCCCGGCCAGCGTCGCGAAACCGGGACCGGAATGCGCCTCCGGCAGCCCGGTCAGCCCGCGCGGGCGGCCGATCCGCACCGACCGCCCCAGCGCCTGCTGCGCATAGTCGGCGATCCCCTTCAACTCGGCGCCGCCACCGGTCAGCACCACCTGCCGCCCAACCGGTCCCTCGAACTTTAATTCCTTGAGCGCCGACTGGATTTCGCCGACCAGATGCTCCAGCCGCAGCCGGATCACCGCGATCAGCGCTGCCTTGGTGATCTGGAGCGCTTCGGAATCCTCTTCCTGCGTGCGCTCGCGAATCGTCACCATCTCGTGATTGTCGCGCGGCGAGGCGTTGGCCGAGCCGTGGAAGCATTTGATCCGCTCGGCCTGCAAGCGCGTGGTGCCGAAGGCGGAAGCGATATCGTCGGTGATGTCGGCCGCGCCGAACGGGATCGACTTGAGCCCGACCAGCATCGATCCCGCGAACAGCGAAACGTTGGTGATCCCCGCGCCGATCTCGACGAGCGCGACGCCCAGATCGCGTTCCTCGCTGGTGAGGCAGGCGAGCCCGGTCGCGACCGGCGCGGCGATGATCGACTTGACCTCCAGATGCGCCGAGCGGACGCACAGGTCGAGGTTGCGCACCGGCGAGCCGTCGGCGGCGATGACGTGGATGTGGACGCCGAGCCGGTCGGCATGGAGCCCGAGCGGCTTCTTCACCCCGGTCAGCCCGTCGAGCGTGTAGAGCGCGGGCTGCGCGTGGAGCACCATCCGCCCCTGCGGATCGATCGACTGCCGCCCTTCGTGGAGCAGCGCGTCGATATCGGCCTGTTCGATGCGCATCCCGCCCAGCTCGGCCTCGATGAACGCCTCGTCGCTGACCAGCCCGCCCGCCGAGAAGCCCGCCCAGACGTTTTCGATGTTGAAGCCGGCGATCCGCTCCGCCTGTTCGACCGCCTCGCGCACCGCGACCTCGGTGGCGCTCATGTCGGCGATATAGCCGCGCTTGACGCCGCGGCTCTCGCGCTGGCCAGTGCCGAGCACGTTGAGTTCGCCGCCATCGCCCTTTTGCGCGATCATCGCCGATACCTTGGACGATCCGATGTCCAGCGCGGTAATCAGGCCGTCGGGTGCCACCTTCGCCATCGCTCTACCCCCTCATGCTTCGCCGGAACGCAGCGCTTCCCCGGCGCGCGCCTCGATCGTTCGGTCGTTGTCGCCGATCACGTTGTTGCCCGTCGCCGCCGCGGCATCGGCAGGCGGGTCGTTGCGGCCGTCGTCCGCGACCTGTTGCTTGTCCTGCCCCGCGCGACGCGCATACATTTTGGCCGGATCGCGCAGGTCGAAGCGCAGCCAACCCTTGCCGAGCAACGGATCCGCGCCATCCATCTGCGCGAACTTGATGAGCGCCTGCGGCGCGCCGTCCTGCGGCAGCGCCAGCGTCTCGCCGGTCGTGAAGGTCAGATCCCAGCGACGGTTGCCGACCCAGGTCGCGGCGCGGATGCGCGGGCGCAGCGCGGGGGGCGGCGGCGAGCAGCGCCTGATAGCCCGGCTCCTGCTGGTTCGCGCCGGGGCCGATCACCAGCGGCAGATCGGGCATGTGCGTCGGCGCGACCGGCGCGAGCAGCCGCCCGGTCGCGTCGATCAGCGTCAATTGCCCCTTGTCCTGCCAGATCGCCGCCGGCTCGCGCTCGGTGATGTGGATCACCAGCCGGTCGGGCAACCGCCGCGCGACATAGGCGTCGGAAATCCAGCCATAGGCAAGCAGCCGGTCGCGGACGCGCTCCAAATCGACGCGCAGCATCGCGCGCGACGACTGATCCTCCAGCGCGACCGCATAGACCGTCTCGCGGTCCATCCGCTTCAGCCCGGTGATGTCGACTTGCTCGACGCGCAGCCCGGCGCGTCCCGCCGCCTCAGCGACGCCAGCGCCGATCGCCTGCGGCACGCCGAGCAGGTTGGCGACGAACAAGGTCGCGACGCCGACCCCGCCCAGCACCGTCCACGTCACCGCCTTGCGCAGCGCGTCCTCGCTGATCGGCATCTTCGCGAGCAGCCGGTCGCCGAGCGACGCCTTGGGCACGCGGCGACGGTTGGGGGTCGGGCGACGCCCCGGCGGTGCCGCGCCGCGCTTGATCGTGCGGCTCATGAACGGAGCGCCTCATCGACGATCGCCTGCACCAGCTCGGGATAGCTCATGCCGGTATGGCGCGCCTGTTCGGGGACGAGGCTGAGCGGGGTCATGCCCGGCTGGGTGTTCACTTCGAGCAGGAACAGCCCGTCAACGCCGCGCTCGTCATCCCAGCGGAAGTCGGAACGGCTGGTGCCGCGACAGCCGAGCACGCGATGTGCCTGCAACGCCAGCGCCATGCACGCCTGCGTGATCTCGTCAGGGATCTCGGCCGGAAAGATATGGTCGGTCATCCCGTCGGTATATTTGGCGTCGTAATCGTACCATCCGGACTTCGGTCGCAATTCGGTGACGCCGAGCGCCCGATCGCCGAGCACAGCGGTGGTCAGCTCGCGCCCGCGTACATAGGGTTCGGCGAGCAGTTCCTCGAATTCCTGCCACGGCCCGGTCGCATCGCGCGCGATCGGGTTGCCGTAATTGCCCGCATCGGTGACGATCGCCACCCCGACCGACGAGCCCTCGTTGACCGGTTTCAGCACATAGGGGCGCGGCAGCGGATCGGCGTCGTGCACGTCGGCGCTTTTCACGATCCGCCCGCCGGGCATCGGGATGCCGGCGGGGACCAGCACCTGCTTGGTCAGCACCTTGTCGATCGCGATCACCGAGGTGGCGAGCCCGGAATGCGTATAGCGCAGGCCCATCAGGTCCATGAGCCCCTGCACGCTCCCGTCCTCGCCCGGCGTGCCGTGGAGCGCGTTGAAGACGAGGTCGGGGTTTGTTTCCGCGAGCCTGGCAGCGACGTCGCGCGCCATGTCGATGCGCGTCACGCGGTGGCCGAGCGACTCGAGCGCGTCGGCGACACCGTTGCCGGATGAGAGCGATACCTCGCGCTCGGCCGACCAGCCGCCCATCAGGACCGCGATGTGGAGGGTCATGCTCCCTCTCCCCGTTGGGGAGCATCGGGTGAACAGCGCGCCTCGCTGTTCAGATCAGGCTGGGAGCCTGATCGACCCGATGCTGGCTGGGGTGAGGGGTCGATGTCTCGCAGAGAGGTCGGGCTCGGTGAGACATGAGCCCCTCTCCCAACCCTCTCCCCGGAGGGGAGAGGGCTAATCGCCTCCACCAAACCCACCCGCTGTATCTCCCATTCCAGTTCCACACCGCTCGCCGCCTTCACGCGCGCCCGGACATCCTCACCCAACGCCTCGATATCCGCACTGCTCGCGCTGCCGAGATTGAGCAGGAAGTTCGTATGCTTCTCGCTGACCTGCGCATCCCCCCGCCGCAACCCGCGACACCCGGCTTCATCGACCAAAGCCCAAGCCTTATGCCCATCGGGATTCTTGAACGTCGACCCGCCGGTTTTCGAGCGCAGTGGCTGCGACGCCTCGCGCGCGGCGGCGATCCGGTCCATCTCGGCCTGGATCGCGGCGGGTTCGCCGGGCTGGCCGCGGAAGGTGGCGGCGATCACCACCGCGCCCTCCGGCAGGTCGGAATGGCGATAGGTATAGCCCAGCGCACCCGCCGCCAGCGTCCGCCGCTCGCCCGAGCGCAGCACCACTTCGGCCTCGACCAGCACGTCGGCGGTTTCGCGCCCATAGGCCCCGCCGTTCATCCGCACGAACCCGCCGACCGTGCCGGGGATCGAGCGCAGGAACTCCAGCCCCGCCACCCCGGCGTCGCGCGCGGTGGAGGATACGAGGATGCCGCTCGCCCCACCGCCGCAGCGCAGCGTCACCGCGTCGAGCGCGGCGGCGGTTGCGAACGGCTTGCCGAGCCGGACCACCACGCCGGGCACCCCGCCATCGCGAACGATCAGGTTCGAGCCGAGCCCGAGCGGCATGACCGGCACCGCCGGATCGAGCGCCGCGAGGAACGCGCACAAATCGTCGGCATCGGCGGGCTCGAACAGCCACTCCGCCGCCCCACCCGCCTTGAACCAGACGAGTGGCGCCAGCGGGGCGTGCGGCGTCAGCCGCCCGCGGACCTCGGGAAGCGCGCTCACCACGGTCCGGCGCGCCACAATTGCGCCCACGCCTGCCACGCCGCCATGTTCGCCTCGCCCGCACGCCGCGTCGCCTCCTGCGCCGCGATCAGCGCCGCACCCGCATCGCTAGCGTGGCGACCGGCCTCCAGCGCGCGGCGCTGGGTGTCGAGAAGCTGCTTCTGCCAGTTGATCGCGGCGTCGAACCAGTTGGTCATGCGCGTTCCCCGATCGCGGCGGCCAGCCCGGCCGCCCATTTGGTGATGTCGCCCGCACCGAGGCAGATCACCTGATCGCCCGCGCGCACCTCGTCCGCCAGCACGTCGGCCAGCGCGGCGGCATCCGCCACCACCGCCGCCTGGCGATGCCCACGCTCCTGCAACCCCGCGACCAGCGCCTCGGCATCGACGCCCGGCACCGGCGCTTCACCAGCGGCATAGACCGGGGTGACATAGACCTGATCGGCGTCGTTGAACGCGCCGCGGAAGTCCTCCATCAGATTGCCGAGCCGCGAGTAGCGATGCGGCTGCACGACCGCGATCACTCGCCCCTGCGCACTCTCGCGCGCGGCGGCGAGCACCGCGCGGATCTCGACCGGGTGGTGGCCGTAATCGTCGATGATCGTTGCGCCGCTTACCTCGCCGACCTTGGTGAAGCGCCGCTTGACGCCCGAGAAGCGCTCAAACCCCTTCTGGATCGTCGCGTCGTCGATCCCCAGCTCCAGCGCGACGCCGATCGCGGCGAGCGCGTTCTGGACGTTGTGCCGCCCCGGCATCGGCAGGTCGATCCCCTCGATCGAGCGCACCGCGCCGTCGCGCGCGCGGACCTGCGCCTCGAAGCGGTTGCCGCCCGGATAGGGCGTGACGTTGACTCCGCGCACGTCCGCCGACGCCGCAAAGCCATAGGTGACGATCCGCCGGTCGCGGACGCGCGGGATCAACGCCTGCACCTCGGGATGGTCGAGGCACAGCAGCGCCGCGCCGTAGAAGGGCACGTTCTCGACGAACTCGACATAGGCGTCTTTGGCGCGGTCGAAGTTGCCATAATGGTCGAGATGCTCGGGATCGATGTTGGTGACGACCGCGATCGTCCCATCGAGCCGCAGGAAGCTGCCGTCGCTCTCGTCGGCCTCGACCACCATCCAGTCGCTCGCGCCCAACCGCGCGTTCGAGCCGTAGCTGTTGATGATCCCGCCGTTGATGACGGTCGGATCGACCCCGCCGGCATCGAACAGCGCCGCGACCATCGAGGTCGTCGTGGTCTTGCCGTGCGTCCCCGCGACCGCGACCGTCGACTTCAGCCGCATCAGCTCGGCGAGCATTTCGGCGCGGCGCACAACCGGGATCCGGTTGCGCAGCGCCGCCTCGACCTCGGGGTTGCCGCGCTTCACCGCGGTCGAGGTCACGACCACCGCGACGCCTTCGACGTTGGCGGCGTCATGCCCGATCGTCACCGCGATGCCGCGCGCGCGCAATCCCTCGATCACATAGCCCTCGGCGACGTCGGAGCCCTGCACCTTGTAGCCGAGATTGTGCATCACCTCGGCGATGCCGGACATGCCGATCCCGCCGATCCCGACGAAATGAATCGTGCCGATGTCGGTCGCGACCCCCTTCATGCGAACGCCTTCCGCGTCTGCGCCTTGCCGACCTTGATACGTGCGCGCGGCGCGTCGAGGCTCTCAACCAGATCGGCGAGATCGGTAACGGCGTTGGGCGCACCGCACGAACGCGCGCGCGTCGCGGCGTTGCCGAGCGCTTCGGGGTCAAGTCCGAGTTTCTGCATCTGCTTGGCGAGTTCCGTCGGCGTGAAGGCGGTCTGCTGAATGGTGCGCGCGCCGCCCGCGGCGGTGATCTCGCGCGCATTTGCGGTCTGGTGGTCGTCGGTCGCCGAGGGCAGCGGCACGAGGATCGCGGGACGCCCGGCGGCGGTCAGCTCGGCGATCGTCGACGCCCCCGCGCGGGCGATGACGAGGTGCGACCAGCCCAATTGCTCGGGCAGATCGGGGAGATAGGTGGCGAGATCGGCGGCGATGTCGAGGCTGGCGTATTTCTCACGCACCGCGTCGATATCCTCGATCCGCGCCTGATGCGTGACCTGCAAGCGGCGGCGGAACGCGACCGGCAACAGCGCCAACCCGTCGGGCACCACCTGGCTCAGCACCGACGCGCCCTGGCTGCCCCCGGTCACCAGCACGCGGAAGATGCCGTCCTCGTCGGGCACCGGATAGGGCTTAGCGCGCAACGCCAGCACGCTCTCGCGCACCGGATTGCCGATCAGATGCGCCTTGGCGCGGTGCCGCGGGGTGAGCCGCTCGGTCTCGGCATAGCTGGTCGCGATCGCATCGACGCGCCCCGCCACCAGCCGGTTGACCCGGCCCAGCACCGCATTCTGCTCATGGACCGCGGTCGGGATCTTCTCCGCGAACGCCGCCGACAGCGCCGGAAAGGCGGGATAGCCGCCGAAGCCGACCACCGCCGCGGGCTTGAAGGTGCGGTACAGGTCGCGCGCGGACTTGCGTCCCTCCACCATCAGCCGGGCCGCCTTCGCCCAGCCGAGCGGCCCGCCCGCGAAGCGCCCGGCGGGGATGACATGCGTCTGCACGCCCTCGAACAGCCCGGGGAAGCGCACCCCGCGCGCATCGCTGACCAAAGCGACGCGGTGCCCGCGCTTCATCAGCTCGGCCGCCAGCGCGGCGGCGGGCACCATATGCCCGCCGGTCCCGCCGGCGGCGAGCACGTAGTGGCGGGGGCGGAAGTCGCGGACCTGCGTCATTCGGCGCTCCAGCGTTGCTGCGCGATATACGGACTGCGCAGCAGGAACGGATTGCGGCGCGTAAAGGCGAGCAATAGCCCCATCCCCATCGACAGCGCGACCATCGACGACCCGCCATAGCTGATGAACGGCAGCGTCATCCCCTTCGACGGCGCCAGCCCGGTGTTGACCGCCATCGAGATCAGCGCTTGCGCGCCGAACTGCACCGCCAGCCCGGAGGCGGCGAGCAGGCGGAACGGGTCCTGTTCGTCGAGCAGCTTGACGAACACCCGCACCACGATCGCGAGGAACGCCAGCCCGACGATCATGCACGCCAGCAAGCCGAACTCCTCGCCGATCACCGAGAAAATATAGTCGGTATGCGCCTCGGGCAGCCCGTATTTGACCGTCCCCGCGCCCGGCCCGGTTCCGAACCAGCCGCCGGAGGTCAGCGTGTTGTGCGCGGCATTGGTCTGGAAGTGATCGGCCGCGCCCTCGCCCTCGACGCCGGGAAACAGGAAGGCGTCGATCCGCTTGCGCGCGGTGCTGTAGAACAGATAGGCCGCGATCAGCGCGACCGGCACCATCGACAGGAAGCCGAAGATCACCCGGGTCGGCGTCCCCGCGATCGTCACCAGCGCCAGCCAGATCACGCAGAACATCACGGTCTGCCCGAAATCGGGCTGCAGCATCAGCAGCATCGCGATCAATCCGGTCAAAGCGGCGGTGATCGCGGTCACCGGCAGCTCGGCATCGCGCGACTTGAACGACAGCAGCCACGCGACCGTCACGACGAAGAACGGTTTGAGAAATTCGGACGGCTGAAACTGCGCGAACCCGAACCCGACCCAGCGCCGCGCGCCGTTGACGCTGACCCCGAGGAACGGCACCAGCACCATCAATGCGACGCACACCGCCGCCCCGATCAGCGACATGCGCCGCGCCATCGTCAGCGGCAACATCGACACGCCGAACAGCACCGGCAGCGACACCGCCACCCACATCACCTGCCGCCAGAAATAATGCAGCGGCGCGAAGTGGAGATGCTCGCCCGAATAGCGCGTCGCGCTGACCGGCGAGCCGGCGGCGACCGCGATCAGCCCGATCGCGATCAGGAACAAGGCGAGCAGCAGCAGCACGCGGTCGATATCCCAGAACCACGTCCCCAGCGGCGACGGATCGCCGCGCCCGCCGCGGTTGCGCAGCGAGACACCGGGACGCGCCGGCTCGGTTCGGGTCGCGCTCATGCCAGCTCCTCCACCGCCGCGCGGAAGGCCGCGCCCCGTTGCTCGAAATCGCGAAACTGATCGAACGAGGCGGCGGCGGGCGACAGCAGCACCACGTCGCCGCGCTCGGCCTCCTGCGCCGCCAGCTTCACCGCGCGCTCCAGCGTCTCAACCTCGGCAACCGGCACCTGCCCGCGCAGCACCGCGGCGAAGCGCGGCCCGCCCTCACCGATCGTATAAGCACGCACGACATTGCCGAGGTGGGGCACGCAGGCATCGAGATCGTCGCCCTTCACCTTGCCGCCGAGAATCCAGTGGATGCGCGGGAAGGCGGCCAGCGCGGGCGCGGCGCTTTCGGGGTTGGTCGCCTTGCTGTCGTTGATCCACGCCACGCCGTTCAGCGTCGCGATCCGCTCCATGCGGTGCGGCAGCCCTGTGAAAGCTTCGAGCGCGCGCTCGATCGTCTCGGCGTCGACGCCCAGCGCCTCGGCGACCGCGACCGCGGCCTTGGCATTCTGTTCGTTGTGCGGGCCTTGCAGCGACGGCCAGCACGCCTGCTCGCCGGGCAGCGGCACGCCGTCGATGAAGCGGACGTTCAGCCCCTCCGGCGCGTTCGCGAGCACGTCATGCTCGGCCTCCGCTTCATAGTCGACGATCGCGAGGTGCGCGGGCGACTGCATCGCGAACAGCCGCGCCTTGCTGGCGGCGTACGCCTCGAAACCATCATAGCGATCGAGATGGTCGGGGGTGACGTTGAGCAGCACCGCGACGTCGCAGTCGAGCGTCTGCGTCAGGTCGATCTGGTAGCTCGACAGTTCGAGCACGTAGACGCCGCCTTCCGGCAGCGGTTCCTGCGCGAGGATCGGCAGGCCGATGTTACCGCCCATCAGCGTTGGGATGCCGGCGGTGTCGAGGATGTGGTGGACCAGCGCCGTCGTGGTCGACTTGCCGTTGGTGCCGGTGATCCCGACGACCTTGTGTGCGGGCAGGTCGGCGCGGGCCTGCGCGAACAGCTCGATGTCGCCGATGATCGGCACGTCCACGGCGCGCGCCGTCGCGGCGAGCGGGTGCGTGTTGAGCGGCACGCCGGGCGAGACGACGAGCGCGTCGACGGTGGCGAGGTCGAGTGTCTCGAGATCAATTACTTCAAGCCCTCTCCCCTCCGGGGAGAGGGTTGGGTGAGGGGCAGGGGTCTCACCGAGACCGTCTTCTCTGCGAGGCACCGACCCCTCACCCCAACCCTCTCCCCGGAGGGGAGAGGGAGTCAGGGCATCACGCTTGGCGACATCGCTATCCCACGCCAACACCGTCGCCCCGCCCGCGAGCAACGTACGAACGGTCGCGGCGCCCGAGCGTGCCAGCCCGAGCACCGCATAATGTTTCCCCGCCCAGGCGCGCGAGACGATCATCGCAGCTTCAACGTCGACAGCCCGGCCAGCGCCAGCACCAGCGAGATGATCCAGAAGCGGATCACCACCGTCGGCTCGCTCCACCCCAGTTGCTCGAAATGATGGTGGATCGGGGCCATGCGGAAGATGCGCTTGCCGGTGCGCTTGTACCAGAACACCTGGATGATGACCGACAGCGCCTCGACCACGAACAGCCCGCCGATGATCCCCAGCACGATCTCGTGATGCGCGACCACCGCGATCGTACCGAGCGCGCCGCCCAGCGCGAGGCTGCCGGTATCGCCCATGAACACCGCCGCCGGAGGGGCATTATACCACAGGAACGCCAGCCCGCCGCCGATCACCGCGCCGCAGAAGATCGCCAACTCGCCCGCGCGCGGCACGTGCGGGATGCCGAGATAGTCGGCGAATTTCACGTTGCCGGCCAGATAGACGATCAACAGGAACGCGACGCTGGCGATGATGACCGGCATCGTCGCCAGCCCGTCCAGCCCGTCGGTCAGGTTCACCGCATTGCCGAACGCGACGATCGTGAACGCGGCGAAGATCGGGTAGAAATAGCCGAGGTCGATGAAGTAGCGGCTGGTGAACGGGAAATAGAGGCCGGAGCCATTTTCCTGCATCACGATCCACGCTGCCACGCCCGCGATCGCGAATTCCAGCAACAGCCGCACGCGGCCGGAGACGCCCGCGGTGCTGGCCTTGCGCACCTTGTCGTAATCGTCGAGGAAACCGATCGCGCCGAAGCCAAGCGTGACGAACAGGCACGCCCAGACGAACGGGTTGCGCAGGTCCATCCAGATCAGCACCGACAGCACGAGGCTGGTGAGGATCATCAGCCCGCCCATCGTCGGGGTGCCGCGCTTGGCGAGATGCGTCTGCGGACCGTCGGCGCGGATCGGCTGCCCCTTGCCTTGCCGGACGCGCAGCCAGCCGATGAAGCGCGGGCCGATGATGAGCCCGATCAGCAGCGCGGTGGCGATTGCCGCACCGGCGCGAAACGTCTGATAGCGGATCAGGTTGAACCCGCCCGCGAAACCGAGTTGTTCGGCGATCCAGTACAGCAACTCAACTCATCCCGTTGGCAAGGCCGCTGACCAGCCGCGACAGGCCGACGCCGTTCGATCCCTTCACGAGCAAGGTGTCGCCCGGGCGGATCAGCGCCCGCACGCGATCGAGCGCCTGGCCGGCATCGGGCACATGGACGAAATCGACCCGTCCCTCAAGCGCCGCGGCCAGCGGGCGCATCGCCTCGCCGACCAGCACGGCCGCTTCGACGCGCGCCGCGACGACGTCGTCGGCGAGCCCGGCGTGGAAATCCGCCGACCCCTCGCCCAGTTCGCGCATTTCGCCGAGCACCGCGACGTGCCGGCCACCGGCCTGCTCGAGCACCGCCAACGTCGCGCGCATCGATGCGGGATTGGCGTTGTAGCTCTCGTCGATCACGGTCGCCTCGCCGTCCCCGACGCGCACCGTCAGCCGCGCGCCGCGCCCCGGCAGCCCACCCAGCTCGCCCAGCGCCAGCCCGGCGAGCGCCAGATCGGCACCCACCGCATCCGCTACAGCCAGCACCGCGAGCGCGTTCGACACCCAATGCCGCCCGGGCTGCGCGATCGTGAAACTCAGCTCGCGCCCACCGACACGCGCGGTGACGAAGGTGCCGCCGCTGCGCACCACCATCGCATCGCTGGCGCAGACATCGGCCTCGCGGTTGAGCCCGAAGGTGACGATCCGCCCGGCATAGGGCTTGGCGGCGTCGATCAATCGCTCGCGATGCGGGCTGTCGAAGGGCACGATCGCGGTCCCGCCGGGCTCCAGTCCGCGGAAAATTTCACCCTTCGCATCCGCGATCGCGCTTTCGTCGGGGAAGAATTCGGTATGCGCGGGCGCGATCGCGGTCACCAGCGCGACATGCGGGCGCACCAGCGTGGTCAGATGCGCCAGCTCGCCGGGATGGTTCATCCCCATCTCCAGCACCGCAAAGTCGGTGTCGGCGGGCATCCGCGCGAGGCTGAGCGGGACACCGGTGTGATTGTTGTAGCTCTTCACCGAGCGATGCGCGCGGACGCCGGGTGCCCGGTCGAGCGTCGCGAACAGCGCTTCCTTGGTCGAGGTCTTGCCGACCGAGCCGGTGACCCCGATCACCTTGCCCGCCACCCGCGCACGCGCGGCCCGGGCGAGATCCTCGAGCGCGGCGAACGTGTCGTCGACGCGCACCGCCGGGTGCGCGGTCGGCTGCGACACGATCGCGCCGCCCGCCCCTTGCGCGAACGTCTGGTCGAGGAAGCGATGGCCGTCAGTCGCCTGTCCGGCCAGCGCGATGAACAGGTCGTGGTCGCCGACCTCACGCGAATCGAACGCGACGCCGTCGACGGTGAAGTCGGCGGTAGCAGTGCCGCCGGTGGCGGCGGCGATCTCGGCGGCGGTCCAGAGCGTCATGCGCGCGGCCTAGCGGAAGCGGCACGAGCAGGAACAGCGGCCACACCACCGTTCGCCCTGAGCTTGTCGAAGGGCGTGTCACGCGCGACACGTGCTTCGACAAGCTCAGCACGAACGGTGGCGTGGGCGGGGCTCATGCCGCCACCTCGCGCGCGACCGTCACGTCGTCGAACGGCAGCACGAGGTCGCCGACGATCTGTCCCTGCTCATGTCCCTTACCCGCGATCAGCACGATATCCCCCGCGCGCGCCTCCGCGACCGCCGCGGCGATCGCGGCGCGGCGGTCGCCGATCTCGCGCGCGCCGCGCGCACCTTCGAGGACCGCGCGGCGGATCGTCGCCGCGTCTTCGGTGCGCGGATTGTCATCGGTGACGATTACCACGTCGGCGCTCGCCACCGCGACCTGCCCCATCGGCACGCGCTTACCCGCGTCGCGGTCGCCGCCCGCGCCGAACACGAGGATCAGCCGCCCCTCGACATGCGGGCGCAGCGCTGCGCACGCCGCCTCGATCGCGTCCGGAGTGTGCGCATAATCGACATAGACCGGCACCCCGCCCGCGGTGATCGCGGCGCGCTCCAGCCGCCCGCGCACCGGCTGCAACCGCGCCAGCCCGGCGAGCGTCTGCGCGACATCGCCCCCGGTCGCAATCACCAGCCCCGCGGCGACCAGCGCGTTGGCGGCCTGATACCCGCCGATCAGCGGCAACGTGACACGGTGGTCAACGCCGTCCGCCCGGATTGTCAATCCCTGCCCCAGCAAGGTCGGATCGCGCGCGATCAGCCGCAGGTCGTCGCCATGTTCGCCGACCGTGAAGACGCGGTTGCCGCGCTCGCGCGCGATATCGATCACACGTTCGGAGTTCGGATCGTCGACCCACACCACCGCAGTGCCGCCATCGGCCAGCACCTGCGCGAACAGCCGCAGCTTGGCGGTGAAATAGGCCGCCATATCGCCGTGATAGTCGAGATGGTCGCGGCTGAGATTGGTGAACGCCGCCGCACGCACCGGCAGTCCTTCGGTGCGATACTGGCTGAGCCCGTGGCTCGACGCCTCGAACGCCACATGCGTCACGCCTTCGCGCGCCAGCCCGGCGACGTTCGACAGGAAGGTGACGACATCGGGCGTGGTCAGCCCGGTCACGACGCGCTCGTCGGCGGTGGCGACGCCCAGCGTACCGATCGACGCGGCATGATGCCCCGCCATCCGCCACAATTGCCGCGTCATCTCGACCGTCGAGGTCTTGCCGTTGGTGCCGGTGACCGCCACCGCCGTCTCCGGGAACGGCGCGAAGAACCGTGCCGCCAGCCGCGCGAAGGTCTCGCGCGGATTATAGTCGCGGATGTGGAGCGCCCCTTCGACGCGCACGCCGGGCCGCGCGACGACCGCGACCGCGCCGGCCTCGATCGCGGCCGGGATGAAGTCCTCGCCGTTCACACCGCGCACCTTCGAACGCGCCGAAGATCGTCCCCGGCGCGACCTTGCGGTGATCGATCGCGAATCCCGTGATCGCCTGCTCGCCGCCGTGCTCGACCAGTTGCGACAGCTTCATGCCACGCCCCTCACTGCCCGCCGCTCTTCGGCGCGCGATCGGGATCCTCCCACAAGGTCGGCACGATGTCCGACACGTCGATGTCGTGATGATCGTCGGGGGTGACGCCCAGGATCGCGCCGACGCGCGAGATCGTGCGCCCGACCACCGGCGCGACGTTCCACGCGGCGGTCTTCCACCCAAAGGTTTCCTTCGTACCGAGCGGCGAGTCGAGCATCGCGACCACCACATAGCGCGGCGCGTCCATCGGGAAAGCCGCCGCGAAGGTCGCGACGTTGCGCGACCGGTCGTAGCCGCCCGCGACCGCCGCCTCGGCGGTGCCGGTCTTGCCGCCGACCCGGTAGCCCGGCGCATCGCCCTTGCGCCCGGTGCCGCGCAGCACGATCAGCCGCAGCATCTGGCGCATCCGCGCGCTGGTCGCCTCGCTGATGACGCGCCGGCCCGCGACCTCATGCCCCGGCTGCACCTTGAGCAAGGTCGCCGGACGCCACGTTCCGCCATTGACCAGCGCGGCATAGGCGTTGGCCAAGTGCAGCGGCGTCACCGCGATGCCGTGCCCGTACGCGGTGGTCATCGTCGTGGTGCGCGCCCAGAAGGTCGGCCACAACGGCCGGCCCTTCTCGCGGATCTCGATATCGGGGCGGGTGTCGAAGCCGAGCTTGCGGAACATCTTCTGCATCCGCTCCGGCCCGACCTCGTCGGCGACGCGCGCGGTGGCGACGTTCGAGGAATAGATCAGCGTTTCCGCCATGTTGAGCCAGCGTTTCGGATCGCCGCGCTCGTCGTGGATCGTGAAGCGCCCGACCTGCAACGGATGCGTCGCGTCGAAGCGCCGCTCCATCGAGGTGACGACACCATTGTCGATCGCCGCCGCCATCGTGATCGGCTTGAAGGTCGAACCCAGTTCGAACACGCTCTGCGTGGTGATGTTGCGAAGCTGCTCGGTGCCCGACATGCCGACGCGGTTCGGGTTGAAGGTCGGCAGCGACACCATCGCCACCACCTCGCCGGTATGCGCATCGAGCACGATCCCGCCGCCGCCGCGCGCGGAGAACGTCGTCATCGCGCGACCCAGCTCGCTTTCCATCGCCGCCTGGACGCGCGTGTCGATCGACAGCGTCACCGGCTGGTTGATCGTCGCGGGATTGGTCAGCCGTTCGTCGAGCGCGCGCTCGATCCCGCTCATCCCGTGCCCGCCGCTGATGAAGCCCAGCACATGCGCGCCGAGCGTCGATTGCGGATACAGCCGCTGCGTCTCGCGCTCGAAGACGATGCCGGGCTCGCCGATCGCATTGACCGCCTCGACCAGCGCCGGGCTGGCGCGGCGGTTGAGATAGGTGAAGCTGACCGGGCGCGTGATCTGCGCATAGAACCACGCCTGATCGCCGCGATCGGGCATCAGGTCGGCGAGCTTCTGCGCGATCTGCGACGGATCGCCGAGCAGCTTCTTGGGGTGGACGCCGATCGTCCAGGCGTCGATCGTGCGCGCGAGCGGCGCGCCGTTGCGATCGACGATATCGCCGCGCGGCGCGGCCAGCACCGGCGCGGTGCCGCGCTCGCCACCCTCGGTCAGCCCGAGCATCGCCAGCCGCCCGATCACGATCAGCACCGCCGCCGCGAACAGCAGCATCAGCATCATCAGGCGAAGATGTTGCGTCGCCAGCAATTGCTGGCGCTGGTCGCCCGAGCGGCCGGCACGAAGGGGTCGGGCGACCAGCGTGGTCACCGCAGGCGGCTCCGTTCGGCACGCGCGCCGCTCAGCAGGTCGCCCAGCGTATTGTCGCTGAGCAGCCCGCGATCGAGCATCGCGACCTTGGCGACCTTCACCGGCGCGGCGGCGGCACGCACCGCGACCTTGGTGACCGTGATCGGCGCGCTGGCAGCCGCGACCTGCACCGCAGCGACCTTCACGACAGCGGGCGCGGCGGTGGCGGTGCTGGCGGTGGCGACCGCAGGCGTGATGGCGGCGACCGGCGCGGCGGGGACGATCAGCTGCGCGGTCTGTACCTGCACGTCACGCCCCGGCACCGGCAGCCCCTGCACCGGCGACAATGCCGCCAGCGCACGCTCGTCCGCGACGAATTGCTGCGCCGTCGGCACGGTCAGCGCCAGCGTGTTGCCGTTCCAGCGCTCGAGTTGCGCGAGGTTGGCGCGCACGTCGAACTCGGTTTCCAGCGCGCGGATGTCGCGCTCGGCGGACGCGATGCGACGGTCGACCTGCTCGACCCGCTTGCGCTCCGCCGCGACCTGCGACGAGACGAGGTAGAAGCCGATTGCCACGATCGCGCAGCCGGTCAGCCACCCGAAGCCCCTCAACCGATATATCGCCGCCATCGTTACGCCTCCAAACGCCAAGGGGCCGCCCCGGTACGCCGGGCGGTGCGAAGTGTGGCGGAGCGGGCGCGCGGGTTCGCGGCCAGTTCCGCTTCGCCCGCGCGGATCGCACGGGCGGTGATTTCGAAAGTCGGTGCGCGCGTCGGCGCACTGACCGGCATGTGCCGCGAGCCGGCGGGTGCGGCACCCGACCGGTCGCGCAGGAAACGCTTGACGATGCGATCCTCCAGCGAGTGGAAGGTCACGATCGCCAGCCGCCCCCCGGGCTTGAGCACGCGCTCGGCGGCTTCCAGCCCTTGCGTCAGCTCGTCCAGCTCGCCGTTGATATGGATGCGCACCGCCTGAAAGGCGCGGGTCGCAGGGTCCTTCTTGTCGTGCGGGCGATGGCCGAGCGCCTTACGGACCACGTTGGCGAACTGCGCGGTCGTGGTGAGCGGGCGCGCCGCCACCACCGCGCGCGCGATCCGCCGCGACTTGGGCTCCTCGCCATAGCGATAGAGCACGTCGGCGATCGCCTCTTCCTCGGCCTCGTTGAGGAAGTCGGCGGCGGACATACCTTCCTGGCTCATCCGCATGTCGAGCGGCCCGTCCGACTGGAACGAGAAGCCGCGCTGCGCCTGATCGAGCTGCATCGACGACACGCCGATATCCATCGTCACGCCATCCACCGGCACCGCATCGCGCGCCGCCAGTTCCGATTCGAGCGCCGAGAAGGTGGCCGGCACGAGCGTCAGCGCCGCCTCTTCCTCCAGCGCGCGGCCGTTGGCGATCGCATCCGGATCGCGATCGAACGCGATCACCGCCGCGCCGGTCGCGAGGATCGCGCGGGTGTAGCCGCCGGCACCGAAGGTCGCGTCGACATGGCACTCGCCGGGGGCAGGGGCGAGCGCGGCGACGACGTCGTCGAGCAGCACGGGGATGTGCGGGGCGGCGGTGCTGCTCATGACAGGGAGATCCCCTTGTCCTCGCAGGTGAACTCGACATACTCCTTGAGGAACGGGTCGATGCCCGGCGTCTCGATCAGGACGTTGGGTGCCCAGATCGTGATCCAGTTGAACGCGCCGAGGAACACCGCTGCGCCCTGGATGCGGGCGTAACGGCGCTCGAACGTCGGCATGATGAAGCGGCCTGAGCCGTCGAAGGGCAGCGGCTCGGCGCCACCGGCGCGGTCGAGGATATTGTAATCGGTGCGCCCGCTCGTCGCGAACTGCGCGGCGTCGAGCGCCTCCAGCTTCGCCTTCCAGAACGGCACGAAGCCGGGATCATAGGCGATCAGGCAGCGATGTTCAGGGTGCGGCGCGATGATGACGGTGCCGCCGTCCTTGCCGTCCTCGCGCGGGGCATTCTTGGCGAGCGTCGCGCGCAGGGTGTTCGGAATCGCGACCCGGCCCTTGTCATCGACAAGACCAAGCCCCTTTCCCTGATAATCCACCCTGTCGACCACGCCCACCTCGCACCCGGAGCGCACAACCATCCTGCCCGGCGCACAGCCCTCGCCGCGCGCCGACGTTGCCGTCAGCAAACAACAGTGGTTCTGCCCCCAATGTCGTCGGGGATAGGTAACAGGGTTGATCGGGGAAGAGAAGGGATATTCGGGGAAATCCGGGGATCGTTCGCGGACCTCTTAGAATTTGGCGCAAATCCAAGGCGGAGCGTGCGCGGGCCACTCCGAAACCGGCTTCGCGCGGGCGCCGTGAGGCATCGCAAACCCGGGATTTTCCGCATTCCGGCGCGCCGTCCCCGAATTTCCCCGACGACGATTCCGTCCCTCGACGGGCAAGCGACGGCCGAAGCGGAGGATGGAATGAGGGGGTCGCCCGCGATTCGGGGCGCGACACGACACGATGCCGGCCGCGGGCGCAGGCCGCGGCACCGTCGTCACAACATGCCGTTGGTCGAGGACGCGTCGGCAGCGGGTTGCGATGGCGCGGGCGATTCGACGGCCGACGGGGTCGGCGCGGCGCCGGGGGTCACGCCCATTTCGGCGAGCGGCTCGTTGGTCGGCGCGGCGGTGGGGGCAGAGGCCGGCGCGCTCATGTTCGCGACCAGTTCCGGTTGCGATGCACCGGTCGCGCTGACCGGTTGTTGCTGGTTCACCGAAGAAAAGATCGCGCTCGCCAGCCCGATCAGCAGCACGACCGCAGCGAGGCCGATCATCCCGACACGCACGCGCTGCCGGGTCTGTTCTGCCTGCTGCCGTTCGACGGCGGCCTTGTCTTTCGGAGGAGACTTCATCGGTCGCGCATTTCTAACTGATCGTCGCGCGATTGTCGATCAATTCGTTAACGCAGCGCCGCGCACCAATCCCTTCGATGCCAGCCAGGCGGGATCGTAGAGCGTCGACAGGTAGCGGAACCCGGTGTCGCACAGGATCGTCGCGATCCGCTTGCCAGGCCCCAGGTGCCGCGCGAGCCGCACCGCGCCTGCGACGTTGATCCCCGACGACAGCCCGAGGCACAGCCCTTCCTCGCGCAGCAGCCGGTCGGTCCAGTCCAGCCCTTCCTGATCGGGGATGCGGAATTGCGCGTCGACGGGGGCGCCCTCCAGATTGGCGGTGATCCGCCCCTGCCCGATTCCTTCGGCGACCGACGAGCCTTCGGCGCGCAGCTCGCCGCACGCATAATATTCGTAGAGCGCCGCGCCGTGCGGATCGCTGAGCGCGATACAGACATCGGGATCATGCGCCTTCAATCCCAGTCCGACCCCCGCGAAGGTGCCGCCCGTACCCACCGCGCAGGTGAAGCCGTCGATCCGCCCGTCCATCTGCGTCCAGATCTCCTCGGCGGTGCCGACGATATGCGCGCGGCGGTTGGCGATGTTGTCGAACTGATTCGCCCAGATCGCGCCCGGCGTCTCTTCCGCGATCCGCCGCGATGTGTGCACGAAATGCGCCGACGACGCATAAGGCGCGGCCGGCACCGTCACCAGCTCCGCCCCGAGCGCGCGCAACGTGTCCATTTTCTCCTTGGACTGCGTATCGGGCATCACGATGATCGTGCGATATCCCTTCGCATTGGCGACCAGCGCCAGCCCGATGCCGGTATTTCCCGCGGTGCCCTCGACGATCGTGCCACCGGGGGCGAGCACGCCGCGTTCCTCGGCGTCGGCGACGATGAACAGGGCGGCCCGATCCTTCACGCTCGCGCCCGGATTGGCGAACTCGCACTTGCCGAAAATGTCGCAGCCGGTCGCCTCGCTCGGCCCCTTCAATCGCACGAGCGGAGTGTTGCCGATCAGGGCCAGCGTATCGGTGGTGGTATGCATGGTCGCGTCAATGCGGGCGCGCCCGCCGATGCGCAAGCGATTGAAACTTTCCGCCCCCCTCTCCCGCCTTCATCGCGCTCGCCAATCGCGCGACGATCTGCCATGTTCCCGTTATGTTTCAGCGATTGAGTCGCCCATGCACGACCTGCCACCCCGTCCGCTGCGCTGGCTGTTCCTCGACCTGAACAGCTATTTCGCGAGCGTCGAGCAGCAATTGCAGCCCAGCCTGCGCGGGCGGCCGATCATCGTCGCGCCGGTCGGCACCGACACGACGGTCGCGATCGCGGCGTCGATCGAGGCCAAACGCTTCGGCATCACGACCGGCACGCCGGTGTGGGAGGCGAAGCAACGGTGCCGCGAGCTGGTCGTCACCCCCGCACGGCACGAACGCTATGTCGAATTCCACCACGCGATCGTCGCCGAGATCGAACGGCACATCCCGGTCACCAAGGTCTGTTCGATCGACGAGGTCGCCTGTCGCCTGCTCGACAACGAGAATGACCGCGCGCACGCCGAGGCGCTGGCGGTGCGGATCAAGCGTGGTATCCGCGAGAAGGTCGGTGCGTGCCTGACCTCCTCGGTCGGGATCGCGCCCAACCGGCTGCTCGCCAAGCTCGCCTCCGACCTGCAGAAGCCCGATGGGCTGGTGGTCTTCGAGGCCGCCGATCTGCCGCAGGCGCTCTACCGGCTGTCGCTGCGCGATATCAGCGGGATCGGCGCGAAGATGGAGCGGCGGCTGGCGCGCGACGGCGTCAACGATATCCAGCAGTTGCTCGCACGTCGCCCGCGCGATGCCGGCCATGCGTGGGGCGGCACCAACGGCGACCGGCTCTGGTATCTGCTCCACGGCGTCGATCTCGCGGAGAAGGCGACGCAGAGCCGCACGATCGGGCACAGTCACGTCCTGTCACCCGGCAAGCGCGGCTATGGCGCGGTGCGGCTGACCGCACGGCGGCTGGCGCTGAAGGCGGCGAGCCGGCTGCGTCGCAAGGCGTATCGTGCGCGATTGCTGGTGCTGCACGCCCGGTTCGAGGACGACAAGAGCATGTGGCGCACCTCTGCGAAGCTGCCTGCGACGCAGGACAGTTTCGCGATGCTCGCGGCGCTCGACACGCTGCTGCCGCGGCTGCGCGCGCAGGAGATGGTGCATCGCAGCGGCTGTCGGATGATCGGCGTCACGCTCGCCGAAATCGAACCGGTCGTCGGCGAGCAGCACTCGCTGTTCGCGCATCTGCCCGCCGACGATCCGCTGGCGCGCGAAACCCGCGGGCTGGCGCTCAGTCGCGCGATGGACCGCATCAACGAGCGGTTCGGCCGCCATGCCGTATCGGTCGGCGCGATGCACGGGGGCCGCCTCGATCGGGTCGGAACGAAGATCGCATTCGGACGCATTCCGGACATGGATGAATTCCACGAATGACCCGGACTCTGATGCACCGCAACAATCCGTGACTTGACGGAGTAAAGTTCATGGGCGAAGCGGCGCATATTATGCAGAAGCTCCTCCCCCTCTCGCTAGCCGCCGCTTTGCTGGCGCTGTCGGCCTGCAACTCCGAACCGTCCTCGCCGCAGGTGCTGGACAGCAACCCCGATCCGATGGCCTCGGCGCTCGCCAATGCCGCGCCGGTCGAGCTGCCGCCCGCGATCAAGGCCGACAAGACCATGCGCTGCAAGGATCAGAGCCTGGCCTATGTCACCTTCTTCGATGGCGACAAGCAGGCGGTGGTCCGCACCGAAAAGGGCGGCGCCGCGACGACGCTGAAGGCCGAGAAGACCGGCGATCCGCTGACCGCCGAGGGCGGCTGGAAGATGACCGGCACCACCAGCGAGATCAAGCTGACCCGTCCGGGCAAGCCCGAACTGGTCTGCCACTCGTAACGTTCTGATCGGGCAGGCCACGATCGGCCTGCCGTTTTTTGTCGTCCCGGACTTGATCCGGGATGACGGGCGTCAGCGGATCGGCCTCGCGTTTGCGGTCGCAGGTCGGCCGTGTGACAGTCCTTCGCCACGTGACCCGCGATGGCGGTTGCCTCCCAATCTACATCATCTTCCTTGCCCTGCGTCCGGCCGGACCGTAGCGTCCTGCGTATGACGACGGTGGCGATCTACAGCGTGAAGGGGGGCGTCGGAAAAACGACGCTCGCGATCAATCTGGCGTGGTGCGCGGCGACGCTGTCGGCGCGGCGCACATTGTTGTGGGACCTCGATCCGCAGGCGTCCGCCACCTGGGCGCTTGGCGATGGCCGCGCCCATGACCGCGCCGGCGCGCTGTTCGCGAAGGGCGTGTCGCCCACCAAGCTGATTACCCCGACCGCATTCGATCGGCTCGACCTGCTCCCCGCCGACGCCTCGCTGCGCGAGCTCAACCACCAGCTGCGCGAACTCGACAAGAAGCGCCGGCTGCGCAAGCTGATCGCCGAGCTGGGCGATCACGACACCGTGGTGCTCGATTGCCCGCCCGGCTTGACCGAAACCGCCGATCAGGTGGTGCGCGCCGCCGATTTGCTGGTGGTGCCGGTGGTCCCCTCCGCTCTCTCGCAACAGGCGTTCGCGACGCTCGATCGCGAGTTCGGCGGGCAGGTGCCGATCCTGCCGGTGCACGTAATGGTCGATCGTCGCCGCGCGCTCCACGCCGAGGCGCTCGCGCGCAACGCCGATTGGCCGGTGATTCCGATGGCGAGCGCGGTGGAGAATGCCACGGCGCAACGGGTGCCGGTCGGCGTGGCGGCACCGCGCAGCGTCGCGGCGACCGCCTTCGCGCACTTGTGGCGAACGATCGAGCAGCGGCGGGCTTGACCAGTCCGGGGACACTCGACCCGGGGCTGTTGCTCGGTGCCTATTCGGTCGGCGTGTTCCCGATGGCCGACAGCCGCGACGCGGCCAGCATCTATTGGGTGGAGCCGCGCCGCCGCGCGATCCTGCCGCTCGACGGCTTCCATCTGTCGCGCTCGCTGCGCCGCGTGATCGCCGGCGACCGCTTCCGCGTTACCGTCGATCGGGCGTTCGGCCAGATCATCGCCTTGTGCGCCGAGGCGGCGGAGGATCGTCCGGACACATGGATCAACGCGATGATCGAGGAAGCGTTCGTGCGCCTCCACGCGCTGGGGCACGCCCATTCGGTCGAATGCTGGGACGGCGACCGGCTGGTCGGCGGGCTCTACGGGCTGGCGGTCGGCCGCGCCTTTTTCGGGGAGAGCATGGTCAGCCGCGCGACGAATGCGTCGAAGGTCGCGATCGCCTCGCTGGTCGCCCGCTTGCGCGTCGGCGGCTTCTCGCTGCTCGACTGCCAGTTCATGACCGCCCACCTCGCCTCGCTCGGCGCGCAGGAGATCGACCGCGCCGATTACATGGAATTGCTGGGCGCGGCGCTTTCCTCGACCGGCTCGTCGGCGGCCTCGTCTTCGGCAGCCGGAGCGGATGCCGCGGCGGGCGACTTCTTCGCGCTCGACACCCTGGCCGGCGCGGACGGCGCGGTGCCCGGGAAGGTGGTGGCGCAACTTCTCGTCCACACGTCATAGACCGGGTGGATGACGACGTTGAGCGCGGGACGTTCCTTGTAGAGCCAGCCCGAAAAGACGCGGCGCCAGTGCGAGTCAGCGCCGCGCACGTCGAGCTGGACGAACGCACCGGTCAGCTGCTCGGGCTCCCAGGGCGCGGTCCGCTCACAGGCGCGCAGCCGCACGATCACGTCGCCGACGCGCCCCGCTTGGCCAGGCCGGAGCGTCAGCTCGCGGCTGATGCCGTTGCGCTTGTTGAGCAGCCTCAGCACCGCGACGCGCTGCGCCATCGGCGTGGTGCCGGCATCGACGGCAGCCTCCTGCGCATCGTCACGCACCTCGTCGGCGGCGGGGGACGGCGCGGCGTCGGGCAGCGTGTCCGGCACCGCCTTGCTCACGATCGGCGCGTCGCGCGACGGCGCACGCGGGTCCGGGCGGAAGCTCAGCCCCGCCCAGGTCACCCCAGCTGCCGCCACCAGAACCAGCCCGCCGATCGCGAGCGGACGCTTCACGCGTCGGGGCTCCATGCCTCGTAATCGCCGGTCGCGGCGGCGCGCTGGCCACCCTTCTCCAGCGCCCCTTGCGGGCGATAGGCGAAGGCGGTGCCGGTCATATTGGGCACGGCCGGCTTTTCCCATTGCCGCGGCGCGGGCAGCACGTCGGTGGGCACGCCGTCGACCTGGCGATGAAGCCAGCCATACCATTCCGGCGGCACGCGGCTGACGTCGTTGGCGCCCGCGTAGATCACCCAGCGGCGCGGCTCGCCGGCGGTATCGCGGCCACCCTCCCAATAGGTGTTGCCGAGATAATCCTCGCCCACCTGACGCTTGCCGCGCAGGCCGTAGAGGATGGTGCCCCAGCTTGCGCCGTTCCACCAGGTGAAGGGGTTGAGATTGATGCCCATCGTGGCGCCTCGCTTACCCGCGTGCGCGCGCCCGTTCAATGCCCCGATTCACTCGGCCGCCGCGACACCGACCGCCAGCGGCCCCTTGCGCCCCTGCACTACCCGAGCGCGCAACCGCTGTTCGGGCTCGACATCCGCGATCCCGGCGCGGCGCAACGTCTCCATATGGACGAAGATGTCGCCGGGCCGCGCCAGCGCGACCAGAAAGCCGTAGCCCTTGATGCGGTTGAACCATTTGACGCTGACCTCTTCCCACTGTGCCTGTGCGGCGGCATCGTCGGGTGCGAGTTCGGGCGCCAGTCGTTCCCGATCGCGGTCGCGCACCGTCTCCGCGGCGGCGGCGAGATCGAGCGTGGAGATTTCGGTCGCCTGCCACCCGCGCGGCCCCTGCGCGGCCAGTCCCTCCAGCCGCGTCCCCTCGGGCAGGGTGCGGCGGCCGTACGCCTGCAAGACGCTGAAATGCAGCAGCACGTCGCCCATCGCCGCATCGTCGGGGACGATGAAGCCGAACCCGCGGGTGGCATCGAACCATTTCAACACGCCCGAGAGCGCGACCGCGGGCGACAGGCCCCCGGTCGTTTCGGCGTGAAGTTCAACGCCTTCGCTCGATGTGCCAGGCCCGTCGTGCACGTCGCGTCCTGCCCCTTTTCATGCCCGGTTCACATCGGTGCACTGCACCATGATTGAAAGCAAGCCGGGATATGTCAGTCTATTTCGGGAATCTCGCCCGGCGCGCTGTCCACCACGCGTCGTGCGGTACGCGAGTCATGCCCGGCGCGCAGCAGCGCGGCCAGATGCCGCTCGCGTTCGCGCGGCTCGGCACGCGTCGCGGCGAACGGCCCGATCCGCTTGCGCCGCGCAAGCCGCAACGCACTGTCGAGCGCGGCGGCGCGCCCCTCCTCCACCGCGGGCGCGCGATCTTCCTCGTCGAGCCCGGCCGCGCGCAGCGTCTCGGCAACACGTCGCGCACCATAGCCACGTCGTGCCAGCGACGCGCCTTTCTGCTCGGCGAAACGCCGGTCGTCGACATAGCCGGCGTCGGCCATCCGCTCCGCCACCGCGCGCGGATCGACCGGCGCCCCTTCCCAGCCGCGCTCACGGATCTTGCGCGTGAGATAATCGCACAGCTTGCCGCGCGAGGTCGCGAACCGCTCGACATAGCGCAACGCCAGCCGCTCCAGCGCCGCGGCGTCCAGCGGGGGCGGTGCGCGGCGCGATCCGCGCGCGGTCGAACGGGTCGCAGAGGAAGGTATCAGGGCCACGCCTTGATTGTGCCACACTGACCGTGGATTCTAATGCTCAAAATTTTAACATCTCCGGCAAACCGCCATTTTTGCCGGTCAACCATTGCGCACGCATGACAGGTGCGACAGGAACACAGGATGACGATCGACCTCGCCACGATGACCGCCCCCGCGACGGTTGCGCCGACGGCCACCCCGACCGAGGACCGGCTGCCGCGCCGCTTCTCGGATTTCGCGACGCTGGGCGAGGCACTCGATTACGCCGCCTCCGGCGTGCGCGGGCTCAACTTCCACGATGCGCGCGGCACGCTGGTACGTAGCTACCCCTTCGCGCAGCTTCGCGCCGATGCGCACGATGCGGCGTTGCGGCTGGTCGCCGCCGATGTAGCGCCGGGTGACCGCGTCGCGCTGATCGCCGAGACGAGTGCCGAGTTCGCTGCGCTGTTCTTCGGGACGGTGCTCGCCGGGGCGTGGCCGGTGCCGTTGCCGCTGCCGACCTCGTTCGGGGGCCGCGAGTCCTATATCGACCAGTTGCGGGTCCAGCTGGCGAGCTGCGATCCGAAGCTGCTGATCTATCCGGAAGAGCTGGCGCAGATGGCCGGTGCTGCCGCCGAGGCATCGGGGGTGACCGGGATCGACTGGGTCGCGTTCGCGACGCACCCTGCCCCCCCGGCGGACCTGCCCGCCGCCAGCGCCGACGACGTCTGCTACCTGCAATATTCCAGCGGCTCGACCCGCTTCCCGCACGGCGTCGCGGTGACGCACCGTGCGCTGCTCAGCAACCTCGCCGCCCATGCACATGGGATGCAGATCGCCGAGACCGATCGCTGCATCTCGTGGCTGCCGTGGTATCACGACATGGGTCTGGTCGGCTGCTTCCTGTCGCCGCTCGCCAATCAGGTGTCGACCGATTACCTGAAGACCGAGGATTTCGCGCGCCGCCCGCTGTCGTGGCTCGACCTCATCAGCCGCAACCAAGGCACCTCGCTCAGCTATTCGCCGACCTTCGGCTATGACATTTGCGCGCGCCGCATCTCGTCGCAGACCAAGGCGTCGGACCGCTTCGACCTGTCGCGCTGGCGCGTCGCGGGCAATGGCGCGGACATGATCCGCCCGGACGTGATGCAGGCGTTCGTCGACGCCTTCGCGGATGCCGGCTTCCAGGCGACCGCCTTCCTGCCCAGCTACGGCCTCGCCGAAGCGACGCTCGCCGTGTCGCTGATGCCGCCGGGCGAGGGTATTCGGGTCGAGCTGGTCGAGGAAACCGAGCTGTCGGGGATGCACCACGGCGAGGATCGCCCGCAGCGTTATCGCGCGATCGTGAACTGCGGCAAGGCGGTGCGCGACATGGAGATCCAGGTCCGCGAGGAAGACGGCATGCCGTTGCCGGACGGCGCGATCGGCAAGGTCTGGTGCCGCGGCCCGAGCGTCATGGTCGGCTATTTCCGCGATCAGGCGTCGACCGATGCCTGTCTGGTCGATGGCTGGCTCGATACCGGCGACATGGGGTATATGTCGGATGGCTATATCTTCATCGTCGGCCGCGCCAAGGACATGATCATCATCAACGGCCGCAACCACTGGCCGCAGGACATCGAATGGGCGGTCGAGCAACTGCCCGGCTTCAAGGCCGGCGATATCGCCGCTTTCGCGATCACGGCGCCCGGCGGCGAAGAAACCCCCGCCGTGCTGGTGCAATGCCGCAGCTCGGACGAGGCCGAGCGTGTCCGGCTGCGCGACGAGATCCGGGATCGGGTGCGATCGGTCACGGGCATGAACTGCGTCGTCGAACTGATCCCGCCGCGCACGCTGCCGCGCACCAGTTCGGGCAAGCTCAGCCGTGCCAAGGCCCGCAACCTGTATCTGGCGGGCGAGATCAAGCCCTACGATCTGGCGGCCTGACCGGGCCCGTCGTAGGGTTTGATCCTTCCCGCTTGAACCATCTCCCGCCGTCACCCCGGACTGGTTCCAGGATCCACCGTCCCGCAAGAGCAACCGCCTGTACGCCGCGGAACGGTGGATGCCGGAACGAGTCCGGCATGACGGGTGACGGCCCCACTTCAGCTTCGATGGATTACGCTCGAAGCGTTCTCACCGAGTGTGGCGCGGGCGGGCGAACGGGAATGTCGGTCCGCCCGTGACGGGCAACGCTTCGTCAACCAGCGCGCGTGTAGGATGGTCCGGTGACCACCTTCTCCGCCTCGCCGCTGGCGCATCAACCGCCGCTTTCCGCGCTGTTCGGGCTGAGCAACGGCGACGATCCCGATCTCTGGGGGCGGATTCGTGCCGCGCAGCTGCTCGCGGCGCGGCAGCGTGCGTTATTGTTGCTGGCGGCAAATCTGACCGGCAGCGCGCTGGTCGTCATGCTGCTCGAATCCTGCGTGCCGGCGCTGTGGCTGGCGATCTGGCTGGTCGCGATCGGCGCCGGCGCGGTGGTCACCACCGTCCGGCGGCTGCGGAGCCCGAACCAGGCCGGCGGCTATGCCGATCTCGCCGCACTGCGCGCACCCGTCGGCGAAGCCTCGGTGATGGCGCTGATCTGGTGCGTCGTGCCGCTGCTATTCGGCGCGCATCTCCACGTCACCACCGTGCTCGCGATGCATGTCGTGCTCGCCGTGCTGATGGCGGCCTATGCAATGGCATCGGTGTCGGTGCCGCTGGCGACGTTCGTGTTCATCGGCGCGGTCTCGCTGGCCGGGGCGCTCGTCCTGCTGGTCACCGGCCATTACGCGGTCGCGGTCGCCGACCTGCTGTTCGCCACCTTGCTGTGCCTCGGGACGTTCGATCGCGCGCGTGCGCTGGCGATGCTGCACACCGCGGGGGTGACGCTGGCCGACCGGGACGGCACGATCGGGTTGTTGCTGCGCGATTTCGACGAATCTTCTCCCGACTGGCTGTGGCAGACCGACGCGTCGCGTCGGATCGTCGCGCCGAGTGCGCGCTTCGCCGCAGCCTGCGGTGTCGAGCGTGGCGCACTGGAAGGGCGCCCGCTGCTGGAGGTGCTGGCCGGTGCGGGCTGGGACAGCGGACAGGTCGCGCCGGTGCTCCGCGACCTTGCGGTGCGGCTGCGCAATCGTGAGGCGATCCGCGACCTGACCCTGCCGGTGACGGTGACGGGCGAGCAACGCTGGTGGCGGATCGCCGCCTCGCCGCGCCGCGATGCCGATGGCCATTTCGGCGGCTTCCGGGGGGTCGCCTCGGACGTCACCGAAGAGCGCGCCTCCGCCGAGAAGATCGAGCGGTTGGCGCGGTTCGACACGCTGACCGGCCTGCCCAACCGTTTGTCGGTGAACGAGGCACTAGCCGAGGCGGTCGCCCATGCCGAGCGCGAGCGGGCGCGTTGCGCGTTGATGATGATCGACCTCGATCGTTTCAAGGCGGTCAACGACACGCTCGGGCACCCGGTCGGCGACCGGCTGCTCGGCCGGGTGTCGGAGCGGCTGGCGACGCTGCTCGCTGATCGCGAGATCGTCGGACGGCTGGGCGGGGACGAATTCGCGGTCGTCGTGCGCGACGCCTCCGATCCGCTCCGCGTCGAGCGGCTGGCGCGCGCGATCATCGAGACGCTGTCGCGTCCCTATGAGGTCGATCAGCACACGCTGTACATCGGCGCATCGGTCGGTGTCGCGATGTCGCCGCGCGACGGGCGCAGCGCCGAAACGCTGATCCGCTCCGCCGACCTCGCGCTCTATCGCTCGAAGGATCGGGGCGGCGGCGTCTTCCACGCCTACGAACCGCAATTGCACGCCGAGGCGGAGGAACGCCGCGTGCTCGAAATGGCGCTGCGCCGCGCGCTCGAGAACGAGGAATTGTCGCTCGACTATCAACCGGTCGTCGACGCGCGCACCGGCGCGCTGCGCGGGTTCGAGGCGCTGCTGCGCTGGCGGCACCCGGGCTTCGGACAGATCCCCCCGTCCAAGTTCATCCCGATCGCGGAAGAGGCGCGGCTGATCGCGTCGATCGGCGAATGGGTGGTGCGGACGGCGTGCGCCGAAGCCGCGGCATGGCCGGACGGCGTGCACGTCGCGGTGAACGTCTCGCCCGAGCAGCTGCACAATCCGCACTTCGTCACCATCGTCGCCGAGGCGCTGGCGGACAGCGGCCTGCCCGCGCGCCGGCTCGAGCTGGAGGTGACCGAAAGCGTGTTCCTGCGCGAAGGCACCGGCGCGACGCGGGTGCTGGGGGATATCCAGGCGCTGGGCGTGGGGCTCAGCCTCGACGATTTCGGCACCGGCTATTCCTCGCTCGGCTATCTCAGCTCGACGCGATTCTCTTCGATCAAGATCGACCGCAGCTTCGTCCAGACCGCCGCCGCGGGCCGGGTCGAGGCGATCGCGATCATCCGCGCGGTGGTCGCGATGGCCGACAGTCTCGACATGACCACCACCGCCGAAGGCGTCGAAACCGAAACCGAGTTGCGGCTGGTGCAGGAACTGGGCTGTCGCAGCATCCAGGGCTATTACTTCGGCCGTCCGCTTCCGGTGGCGGAGGCGCGCGCGCTGGCGATGCGTCATCTTCACACACAGGCCGCGTGAACGGCGATCGAGCAATCGCTTGACGAACGCTGCCAATCCGTTCAACAGCAGCGCCCACACAGGAGTGTAGCTCAGTTGGTAGAGCATCGGTCTCCAAAACCGAGGGCCGTGGGTTCGAGTCCCCCCACTCCTGCCAGAAACCTTTTGTAAACCCGGAGCCAATACGCCGCTTGCGTGTTGTGCCGCACAGCGCCATAGCGCGAACTGGGTTCAAGTCACTCAAGGGAGTTCTACCATGCGTTCGATCCTCGCCGGCGCCGCTGCGCTCAGCCTCATCGCCACCCCGGCGCTCGCCGCGACCAGCAACCCGGCCGCCAGCCTGTCGGTTGCGCAGTCGCGCGCCGCGACCCCCGTCGGCCAAGAAGAGCGAGCTGGCCGGTGCCGGCCTGTTCGGCGCCATCATCGCGGCCGGCATCGCCGCGATCGGCGTGATCGCGATCGTCAACGACAGCAACGACGATTCCGACAGCAACTGATCGGACGCGCATGCGGCCTGAGGGCTGCATGCGGTGATCGTGAAGAGGGTCGGGCGCCACGCGCGCCCGACCCTTTTTCGTGTCACGACGGCGGCTGGTCGGGACAGCGGCGGCACGCCGGCCGGACAGCAAGCTGCCCCGCTTGCCTTTTGTCGAGCACGATCCTATGTCCGATGGCATATCCGACATCGCGGAAGGCTTGCCGACCGCTTCCCGGTTTCGGACCGGGCAGCGGTAGCGATCCTATGCCGGGACTTCATTTACAGGCTCAACCGGGCCAGGGCTCAACGAAGGCGCATTTCGTGGCGAAGACGACCCCGATCGAATTCATCCGTCAGGTGCGGACCGAGACCGCGAAGGTCGTCTGGCCGACCGGACGCGAAACGGTGATGACCGGCGTGATGGTCGTCATCATGACGACCGTGCTCGCGCTGTTCTTCCTCTCGGTCGATTCGATCTTCAACGCCGTCGTGAAGGCGTTGCTGAGCCTGGCGCAGTAAGGACGGAATTCCAAAAGATGGCGCGCTGGTACATCATCCACGCCTACTCGGGCTTCGAGGGCAAGGTCCGCGATTCGATCATGTCGGAGGCCACGCGCATGGGCCTCGAACAGCTGGTCGAGCAGATCGAGGTGCCGACCGAGACGGTCACCGAGGCGCGCCGCGGCAAGAAGATCGCGGTAGAGCGCAAGTTCATGCCGGGCTATGTCCTCGCCAAGCTGGCGATGAACGACGACGTCTACCACCTCGTCAAGAACACGCCCAAGGTCACCGGCTTCCTCGGCTCGTCGGGCAAGCCGCAGCCGATCTCGGATGCCGAGGCGGCGCGGATGCTCAACTCGAAGGAAGAGGCCGCCGCCGCGCCGAAGACCAAGGTCAAGGTCGATTACGAGATCGGCGATGCGGTCAAGGTGCTGGAGGGCCCGTTCGCCAGCTTCAACGGGACGGTCGAGGAACTCGACTTCGACAAGTCGAAGGTCAAGGTCTCGGTCAGCATCTTCGGCCGTGCGACGCCGGTCGAGCTGGATTTCGAACAGGTCGAGCGCAGCAAGTAATCCGGCGTTCGTCGCTCCGGATTTGATCCGGGCGACGGTTATTGCCGTTCGAGCCGATGGTTCACCGTTTCTCGTCATTGCGAGCGTAGCGAAGCAATCCAGGGCGTTCTGATACGGCACTGGATTGTTTCGCTACGCTCGCAATGACGTTTTCGCCGCTGATGTTTGATCCACCCGGCCTGAACCATTTCCCATCGTCACCCCGGCGAAGGCCGGGGCCCAGTTGGGAAGGCCCGCGAAATAAGGCGCTACCTCCATCATCAGCGTCCCCCAACTGGGCCCCGGCCTTCGCCGGGGTGACGCTTCAGCTTAAATGGATCACACCCTAGAGCGTTACCGCACCAAGTTGGATCATCGGCACGGAGGAGATTTTGGTGTGGTGCGAGGCGTGAGGAGGGAGCGATGCAAAAGCATCGTGACCGACGAGCAACGCGGCATCACACCGAAAGCGCCCCGCCGCGCAGCGGTCGCCCGCAGGGCGATGACGGTGGTTCAACTTGGTCCGGTAACGCTCTAAACCCCCGCCCCCGCGCCGCCGGCCTCCCCCGCTCCTGCCTCGTCACGCCACGGCGCCGCGATCACATGCGGCGCGAGGTCGACACGCTTGCGTTGCTGTCGCACCTCCAGCCCCGGTGTGAACAGCATGGTCTGCGATCGACGGAATTGCGCAGGGGTCATGCCGACGAACTGCCGGAACTCGCGATTGAGGTGCGACGCGTCATAGAAGCGCAACTCGGCCAGTTCGTCGGCGGTCGGCACCGCCAGCCCGCGCATTACCGCCGCCATGTCGAGGAAGCGACTGCGGCGGAGCACCGTCTTGGGCAGATGCCCGAAATGCGCGCGCACCGTGCGATCGAGCCGCCGCCCCGACATCCCGACCTCCGCCGCGATCTCCGCCACCGGGCGCACGGGATCGATCCGCGCGATCCGCTCGAAGGTGGCGCTGACCGGATCGGTCGGCGTGGCGCGCACGATCACGCGTTCGAGCACCACCTGCTCCAGCCGCGCGAACGTCTGTTCGTGATCGTAGATATCCTCGGTCGCCCAGCGCAGCGCTGCGCCCCAGTCGCCACCGATCGGCGCCAGCCGGTCCGCCATCCGGTCGGCGCTCTCCTCGCAGAACGAGAACCATGCGCCGGGCCGGATCATGAAGCCTGCCGCGACGATCGGCCCGCGGCAGCGCACCGCGAACCGTCGCTCCTGCGCGCCGAACAGCATCGGCCCTTCATAGCCGACCCACCGGTCGTCGATCAGCGTCTCCCAGGCGCCCAGCACGGGCACGCGGACATAAGCGTTTTCGTGGAGCAGGAAATCGTCGAGCATCGCATCCGCAGGCCGCTCGATGATCGTCACGAAGAAGCGCGCGATATGATCGGCAAGCGCGGTCGTCGGCGTGCGACTCAGCGACAACGGCGCGCCGCCGAGAGATGCACCAGTACGCGGAATCGCCCCACCCATTGTTGGTGGCTACGACAACCAGCACGATTGCGGCAGCAAAAAGCCGATCGTGATTAATCAATGTTAGTCCATTGTGTCGTCAGCGCCACAGGTGCGGCGACGCGGCGGTTGCACTTTCCGGAACGATCCGCTAACGGCCCACGCTTCCCTGTCATCATCGACCTGGAACGTGCGGGAGGGCGTCGCCATGGCGACGCCCGGACGAACCGCTAGACTTGAACCGGGCGCTGGCGGCGACGCCACGCCCCGTAACAGAGTGAGACGCATGGCAAAGAAGATCACAGGCTATATCAAGCTGCAGGTCCCGGCCGGTTCCGCCAACCCCTCGCCGCCGATCGGTCCGGCGCTGGGTCAGCGCGGCGTGAACATCATGGAATTCTGCAAGGCGTTCAACGCGCAGACCGGCGAGATGGAGAAGGGCGCGCCCCTCCCCACCGTCATCACCGTCTATGCCGACCGCTCCTTTTCGTTCGTGACGAAGACGCCGCCGGCGACCTTCCTCATCAAGAAGGCGGCGAACCTGAAGTCGGGCTCGAAGGAGCCGGGCAAGGTGTCGGCGGGCAAGATCAAGCGGTCGCAGCTGGCCGAGATCGCGCAGACGAAGATGAAGGATCTGAACGCCAACGACATCGACGCGGCGACCAAGATCATCGAAGGCTCGGCCCGCGCGATGGGCCTCGAAGTGGTGGAGGGCTGAGATCATGGCGAAGCTGACCAAGAAGCAGAAGGCCATCACGATCGATCGTGAGAAGCTGCACGGCGTCGACGAGGCGATCGCGCTGGCGAAGTCGGGGGCGACCGCGAAGTTCGACGAGACGATCGAGGTCGCGCTGAACCTCGGCGTCGATCCGCGTCACGCCGACCAGATGGTCCGTGGCGTCGTCACGTTGCCGGCCGGCACCGGCAAGACGGTGCGCGTCGGCGTGTTCGCGCGCGGTGCGAAGGCCGACGAGGCGCGTGCCGCCGGTGCGGACGTCGTCGGTGCCGAGGACCTGATGGAAACCATCCAGGGCGGCACGATCGACTTCGATCGCTGCATCGCGACCCCGGACATGATGGGCGTCGTCGGTCGCCTCGGCAAGGTGCTGGGCCCCAAGGGCCTGATGCCGAACCCGAAGCTGGGCACGGTGACCATGAACGTCGCGGAAGCCGTCAAGGCGGCCAAGGGCGGTCAGGTCGAGTATCGCGTCGAGAAGGCGGGCATCATCCACTCGGGGATCGGCAAGGCGTCGTTCGCGCAGGAAGACCTGCGTCGCAACTTCGACGCGCTGGTCGACGCGGTGGTGAAGGCCAAGCCATCGGGCGCGAAGGGCAAGTATGTCCGCAAGGTCGCCGTCAGCTCGACGATGGGCCCGGGCATCAAGGTCGACACCGCGGAAGTCGCGGGGGCTTAAGCCCGACGCGACCGATGTGGTGAGAACAGCCGGCGTGCTCGCGAGAGTGCGCCGGCTTTTTCGTGTTTGTTTTGGGCACAGGCGCGTCGGAGCATGGGGCGACTGGATCGACGAAGGCCACAGACATGGGCCCCTGCCTTCGCAGGGGCGACGGTGCCTCAATCAGCCGTCGCCCCTGCGCAGGCAGCGGCCCATGTCTCTCTCGTCCCACGCCACGCCGCATCGCCCGCGACATGCATGGGTCAGACCTGAGAATTCCCCGTCCTTCCAACGCTCCACCCGTCGCATCCTCATCGACAAGCCTGCCGCCGCCCGGCACTCTCCGCCGCCATACGGAGAGGATCATGCCGCACTACGGCGACTATCAGAACGCGATCTATTTCGCGGGCCTCTCGGGGATCGTGCCCGAATGGCCGGTCGATCACGCCGGCCTGCGCGCGCGGGCGGAGGCGCATTGGCCGGCTTCGGTGCGCGACTATGTCCAGGGCGGCTGCGGGGACGAGCGGACGCAGGAAGTCAACGCGACCGCCTTCGCGCATTGGGGCATGGTCCCGCGGATGATGGTCGATACCGCAACCCGCGATTTATCCACGACATTGTTCGGGCACGCGCTGCCCTCCCCGCTGTTCATGGCGCCGATCGGCGTCAACGGCATCTGCACCGATGACGGGCACGGCGACCTTGCCGCCGCACAGGCGGCGGCGGAGACGGGGGTGCCGTTCTGCGCCTCGACGCTCGCCAACGATCCGCTGGAGGCGGTGCGCGCGGCGTGCGGCGCAACTCCGGCGCTTTTTCAACTCTATACCTCGCGCAACGAGGATGTCGCCGCCAGCATCGTCGCGCGAGCCGAAGCGGCGGGATATGCGGCGCTTGTGGTGACGCTCGACACCTGGGTGACCGGCTGGCGGCCGCGCGATCTCAACACCGGCAATTTCCCGCAACTGCGCGGCCATGTGCTCGCCAACTACTTTACCGATCCAGCGTTTCGCGCGCTGCTCCCCCGACCGCCCGAGGAGGATCCGCAGGCCGCGGTCGCGACCTGGGCGGCGACGTTCGGGCGCGTGCTGACGTGGGACGACATGGCGTGGCTCCGGTCGCTGACGAAGTTGCCGATCGTTCTCAAGGGCATCTGCCACCCCGACGACGCACGCCGCGCGATCGATCGCGGGGTCGACGGCATCTACGTCTCCAACCATGGCGGGCGGCAGGCGAACGGTGGGATTGCGGCGATCGACCTTCTCCCGGCGGTCGCCGAGGCGGTGGCGGGGCGGGTGCCGGTGCTGTTCGACAGCGGGGTGCGATCCGGCACCGACGTCGTCAAGGCGGTGGCGCTCGGTGCCGATTTCGTCGGCCTCGGGCGACCTTATTGCTACGGATTAGCCCTTGGTGGCGCGGCAGGGTGCGCGCATGTGCTCAAATGCGTGCTCGCCGAGGCCGATCTGTTGATGGCGGTGAACGGTTGGCCGACCTTGTCCGCGATCCGCGCGGCCGGTGCCCGCCGCGTCTGAACGCGCTGTCCTACATCCTCCAACATCTGCCAGCCCGATCGCATCGACAGGCACGGAGCAGATGATGCAGGATCTGGTGGAGCAGACGATCGACGCGCAGGGCCGGCGCGGCACGGGCGGCGGACGGCGCGTGACCGTCAACCGCCGCGAATCGCCGCTCGCGTGGCTCGCCGCGCGACAGCTGGTGACCGCCCGCCAGAACGAGGCCGGCGAGCGGTTGCAAGCCGACTATGAGCGTGCCGCACTCGCCCCGGCGGTGACGATGCGCTGGACCCCGCGGGTCGATGGCGGCGGCGGGCAGGCTGAGCCGGCGGTCGCGCAGCTCGCCGCCAAGCGGCGCTTCGACGCCGCGATCGCCGCGGTCGGCCCCGGCCTGTCCGACGTGCTGTGGCGCGTGGTGTGCGCGGGCGAGACACTGCCCGACAGCGAGCGGGCGCTCGGCTGGCCGACCCGCAGCGGAAGGCTGGTGCTGACGCTCGCGCTGGATCGGCTCGCCCATCACTACGGTCTGCGCTGACCCTCTTGCCGCGCGCGCCGCGCGTCAGCAGATAGGGCGGATGGAAATCCGCTTCATCAAATGCCACGGCTCGGGCAACGACTTCCCGCTGGTCGACGGGCGCACACTGACGCTGTCGGAGACGGAATGGGCGCAACTGGCGCGCGCGCTCGCCGACCGTAGCGGGCCGGTCGGCGGCGATGGCCTGCTGGTGCTGACGGCAGGCGACGCACAGGCGGCGTTCGGGATGCGGATGTTCAACAGCGACGGATCGGAGGCGGAGACCTGCCTCAACGGCCTGCGCTGTGTGGCGCGCGCCGGCTTCGAGGCGCTCGGGATCGCGCGGGCGACCGCGAAGCTCAAGACCAGCCACGCCGCGGTCGCGCACGCCAAGCCGCTCGCCGCGGATGTTTATACCGTAGAGGAGACGGCCGGCCCGGCGACGCTCGACCTCGCGCAATGGCCGCTGACAGGCGCGGGTGCGCGGCTGATCGATGCCCCGCTCGCGATGCTGTCCGGCGGGCGGCGCTTCACCGCGGTCGCGATGCCCAACCCGCATCTCGTGACGTTCGTCGACGCGGTCGATGAGGGCGAATTGGTCGCGATCGGGCAAGTCTGCGAGGCCGCGCCGTCATGGCTGCCGAATCGCGCCAACGTCTCGTTCGTCGAGGTGCGCGATGCGCACACGTTGTTCGTGCGCACCTTCGAGCGCGGCGTCGGGCTGACCGACAGTTGCGGCAGCGCGATGGCCGCCTCCACCTATGCGGCGTGCCTGACCGGGCGGATCGCCTTCGATCGGGAGGTGACGGTGCTCAACCGCGGCGGGCTGGTGCGCGCACGCGCGACCGAAGCGGCGATGGTGACGCTGCACGGCAATGCGACATGGGAGTGGGACGGCGTCGTCGCGGTCGATCTGGCGCAGGCGCGCGCGGGGGACCTGCGCGTACTACGGCATTACGATGCGGAGATCGCGGCGTGGGCGCGTGTCGCGGACGGGGTACGCTGACCGGCGTCCGCTTCGCCTGTGGGTCTGCTCAGCGCTCGATATAGTCGAAATAGCCGAAATCCGCCGGTCGCCCGCTTCCCGACATATCCTGACAGGCGATCCCCACGAAGCCGCCCGTGAAGTTCGGCAACCCCGCCAGCGTCGCCTCGTCGGACAGCAGGCTGGCGTCGAACGTCTCGTCCAGCCACTGCCAGTCCGCCGCCCCCGCCGCCCGGAACGCGAAGCGCATCGCTTCATGATCGACCGCGACGCGTAGCGCGATCGGGCCGTCGTCGACAGGGATCGGCGCGGACAAGGTGGTGCATCCCTCGCCCACCGGCAGCACCGACAGCACCTGTAACAGCCGCCGCCCGGCATCGTCGGCGGTGAGGTGCAGGAAGTGGAATTTGGTCGAGTTGTAATAGCAGACCAGCCCCGCGGCCTGCTGGAAATGTTCGGGAACGAAATCGACCAGCGTCTCCGCATGATAGCGGAACGCCTGTTGGCGGCGCGCCACCAATGCCTGTTCGAAGAGGCTGCCGATCGTCTCGCGCCCGTACAGCCGCAGATGACCGGGACGCGCGGTCAGGCTGAACAGCCGCTCCGGCCGGGGCGTGCGCAGCCACTGGAACGCCTCGGGCAGCGCGGGGCCGGCGAACGCCTCTCGCGTCACCACCGGCGGCGTCGCGCGCGCAGGTCCGGGCACCTCGCCTTGCGGCGCGGCCGGGCGCAGCCAGTCGTCCGCCCCCCATGTCATCGGCTGGATCGCGGTTTCGCGTCCCAGCACGCAGCGATCGCTGACCGGCAGCGGCCGACCGCACAGATACGCCAGCCACGTCTCGCCCGTAGGCGTGTCAACCAGATCGCCGTGCCCGGTGCGTTGCAGCTCCGCCTCGGGCCGGTCGCGCGCGGTCAGCACCGGGCCGTCGGGATGGACCTCATACGGGCCGAACAGGCTGCGCGCGCGCGCCATCACCACCGCGTGACCGCGCTCGGTCCCGCCCTCCGCCACCAGCAGATGATACCAGCCATTGCGCTTGTAGAGATGCGGCCCCTCGGTGAAGCCGAGCGGCGTCCCCTCGAAGATGACGCGCCGCGCGCCGATCAACCGCCCGGCGGTCAGGTCGATCTCCTGTGCGACGATCCCGCCGAACCGCTTCCGGTCGGGTCGGTGATCCCACAGCATGTTGAGCAGCCAGCTGCGCCCGTCGTCGTCGTGGAACAGCGCTGGGTCGAAGCCGCTGCTGTTCAGATGTACCGGATCCGACCACTCACCGTCGATGCGGTCGCTCCACACCCAGTAATTGTGGAAGTCGCGCAACGACACGCCCCGCGCGCCGTCGACGGTCGTCCGGCCATAGCGTTTCACGTCGGTGTAGATCAGGTGAAAGCGGCCGTTCGCATGACTGAGGTCGGGCGCCCACACCCCGCACGAATCCGGATTGCCGCGCATGTCGAGCTGCGACGCGCGGTTCAACGGACGCGCGACGAGCGACCAGTTCGCCAGATCGCGCGAATGGTGGATCTGCACGCCCGGAAACCATTCGAAGGTCGAGGTGGCGATGTAATAATCGCCGCCGACGCGGACGATCGACGGGTCGGGATTGAACCCGCGCAGGATGGGAGTGTGGAGGGTCATGCCGGCTTTCGGATCAGGGTCCACAACAAGGCCGCCCCGACGAGGTCGAGCAGCCCGAGGATGACGAAGAATGGTTGATAGCCGACGCTGTCGACCATCGACCCCAGCACCAAGGTGAAGATCAACACGCCGAGGTTGGCCGCGGTGCCCGAAACCCCCGTCGCGGTCGCCACCTGATCCTGCGGGAACAGGTCGGAGGCCATGGTGATGACGGTCACCGACAAGGTCTGATGCGCGAAGCCGCCGAGGCTCAGCAGCGCCACCGCCGCCAGCGGGCTGCTCGCGGTGCCGACGAACATCATGCCGGTCATCAGCAACGCGCCCAGCGTAAAGGCGCCGCGCCGCGCATCGATCAGGTCGACCCCGCGTCGTTGCAGCCACGCCACCACCGCCGGGCCGAACAGACATCCGAGATCGGCGGCAAGGAACGGCAACCACGCGAACATCGCGATCTGCGTCAGGTCGAAATGCCGCGCCTGCACCAGATACAGCGGCATCCACAGCGACAACATGCCCCAGACCGGATCGGCGAGGAACCGCGTCGCGGCGATCGTCCACAAATTGCGGCGGCGGAGCAGCTCGCGCAGCGGCGGTCGCCGCCGGTGCCGCGCCAGCGCCGGCTCCTGCCCGGCGACGATCAACCTCTGTTCGTCGGCGGTGATCGCGCGGTGGCGCTGCGGCGGCGCATACCACGCCAGCCACAGGACAACCCACGCCAGCCCCAGCCCGCCGGCGACGAAGAAGGCGGCACGCCAGCTGTGGTGGAACACCGCCCATGCCACCAGCATCGGCGCGAAGACCGCGCCGAACGACGCACCGATCTGGTAGATGCCGCCGGCCAGCCCGCGCTCGCGCGCCGGAAACCATTCCGCGACGACCTTCATCCCGGCGGGCTGCGCCGATCCCTCGACCAGCCCGAGCGCACCGCGCAGCCCCGCGAACCCCAGCCAGCCGGTCGCCAGCCCGTGCCCCATCGTGATGAGCGACCAGATCGCGACGAACAGCGTGAAACCGACCTTCAACCCGATCAGGTCGAGCAGATATCCCGCGACCGGCTGAAACATGATCCCGAACTGGAACGCCCCGGTGATCCACGAATATTGTTCGGACGAGATGCCCTGTTCGGTCATGATCGCGGGCGCCGCGACCCCCAGGATGCTGCGCGCGAGATAATTGATGACCATCGCGCCGACGAACAGCCCGATGATCGTCCAGCGTATCGACCGAAACCGCCTCAACCCGCTTCCCCGCCTTAGGTAACGTTACCAATGCGGTGGTAGGCGTTATCAGTCTGCGTGCGCAAGGGGCATCAGGCCAAAGCCCCTCCTCTTCAGGGGAGGGGTTGGGGTGGGGGAGTCCCAAGCGCAGCTCTCGGTGATACAGGGCCCCACCCCTACCCCTCCCCTGAAGGGGAGGGGGAAGTCGCCGCGACGACATTTCCCTAGCCCAATATCACCCCCCCCCTCCCACAACTTGCATATTGACGATCCGCGGATGCGCAAGGCACGTCTTGCTGCGTTCCACGATCCCCACCGCTCACGCAGGGAAAAGCTTGCCCCATTCCACCCGGCGACGTCGCGGCGTCACGATCATCGACGTGGCCAAACATGCCGGCGTTTCGCCGATGTCGGTGTCGCGCGTCATCAACGGCGATGCCGGGGTGCGCGAGGGAACGCGCGCGATCATCAACGAGGCGATCAAGGCGTTGAACTACACGCCCAACCTCATGGCGCGCAGCCTCGTCACCTCGCGCGAGATCCGCATCGGCGTGATCTATTCCAACCCCAGCGCCGCGTTCATGAGCGACTTTCTCGCCGGTGTGTTCGAAGAGGCGTCGAGCCGCGCGGCGCAATTGATCCTGCTCAAGGGCGAGAGCGGCGGCGCGCCCTCGCCCGAGGCGATCGACCGCTTGCTCGGCGCCGGGATCGGCGGGGTGATCCTCGCGCCGCCGCTGGGCGAGAGCGCAGGGGTTCGCGCGGTGCTGCACGAGGCGCGCGTGCCGGTCGCGCTGGTCGGCGCGCGCGCGGACGACGCGATCTCGGTCGGGATCGACGATCGACAGGCGGCCTATGACATGACCCGCCACCTGATCGGTCTGGGGCATCGCCGATTGGGGTTCGTCGTCGGCAATACCGACCAACAGGCCAGCACCGCCCGGCTCGACGGCTTCCATGCGGCGATCGACGCGGCCGGCGGTGTCGAGGCGCAGGTCGTGCCGGGCGACTTCAGCTATGCCTCCGGCCTGCTGGCCGGAGAGCGATTGCTCGACGGCCCGGCCCCGCCGACCGCGATCTTCGCGAGCAACGACGATATGGCGGCGGCGATCGTCTCGGTCGCGCATCGCCGACACCTCGACGTGCCGGGTGACCTGACGGTCACCGGCTTCGACGACACGACCGCGGCAGTCACTTTATGGCCGCCGCTGACCACGATCCGCCAGCCCGTCCAGCAACTCGCCGCCGAGGCGTTGCAATTGCTGATCCGCGAGATGCGGGCCGGCGCGCCGCTTCCCGGCAGCGAGCGGTCGCGGGTGCTGGCGCACCGGCTGATCGAGCGCGAGTCCACCGCGCCGCCGATGCGCCGCCCGTAACGGGCAAACGCCGTCAAGCCGTTGCTATGCTGGAACGACATCGGCTGGTCATTGTTCTCCTGACGTAAGGGAGATTGCATGAACGCCAGCGCGCGCCTGACGGCCTTGACCCGCATCGGCTTCGCGACGCGCGGCCTGCTCTATATCGTGATCGCCCTGCTGATCCTGCGCACCGGGCGGGCCGAGGATCCCAGTGGCGCCATCGAATATCTCGGGCGAGGCGGCGGGCAGGTCCTGCTCGGCATCATCGCGGCCGGGTTGCTCGCTTATGGCATCTGGCGTCTGGCCGACGCAGCGCTCGATATCGAGCGTCACGGCACCGACCGCAAAGGCGTCGCCGAGCGGGTCGGCGCCGGGGTCAGCGGCGCGATCCACCTGCTGCTCGCGTGGCAGTCGGTCCAGCTGATACGCGGCGCGGCGCTGTCGGGCGACGGCACGCAGGAAAGCGCCCGCACCGCCATGCAACTCCCCGGCGGCTGGGCGCTGGTGCTGATCGGCGCGGCGGTGCTCGGCGTGCTGGGGATCGTTCAGCTCACCAAGGCAGTCAAAGGCTCGTTCCTGCGCTACCTCGCCCCGTCGGTCGCGCGCCATCCGTGGGTGCAGTGGAGCGGCCGCGCCGGCTATGCGGCACGCGGTCTGGTGTTCCTCATCAGCGGCTATCTGCTCGCGCGCGCCGGCGTCGCGGAACAGGCGAGCGAGGCCGGCGGCATGGCGCGGGTGCTGTCGTGGCTGACCAGCCCGTTCGACCTGATCGTCGGTGTCGGCCTGTTCGCCTTCGGGCTGTTCAGCCTCATTGAGGCACGCTACCGACAATTGCACGACGTTCCCGTCGATGCTGCGGTCCGGCGCGCGACCAGCTGGCAATAATGGCCGCTATTTTGGGCGGCAAGGATGTACCGATGAGCGTGACGGCGGCACCATGGGACCCCGATCGGGTCCGGACGTGGCTCGAACGTCGCGCCGCCGCTGCGCGGCTCGACCAGGCCGCCGCGGACCGGCGCGGCTACGAAGCGCAAGGCGATTATGACGACGCGGCGGCCGAGGAATGGGTCTGCCGCGCGCTGCTGTCGGGCGGAAACGCCGGCGATAAAGCTCTTTTCGCCTCGCATATCAAGGCGTTGCTCGGGCAGGAGGAACATCGGGTGACCGGCATCAACGACGATCGTCGTTTCGAACGGAGCGTCCGCGCGCAACTCCGCAAGATCGCCAAGATGACGAAAACCAACGATGGCTTTGATAAAACGCTGCGATATCAGCGCTGAGGTCTGTGAGGTCGACACAGGTTGCGATCACATTACAACGGCGCGTCGTCGTTTCGAGGTGCCGATGTCCGATCGCCTGAAGGTTCTGGCCCAATATCTGCTGCCAAAGCAGCGCCTTACCACCTTCGCCGGGCGGGTCGCGCAAGCGAAAGGCGGTGCGGCGACGACACGACTGATCCGCTGGTTCGTCGCTCGCTACGCCGTCGACATGAACGAAGCCGCCGAGCCGGACATCGCCAACTATAAGACGTTCAACGATTTTTTCACGCGCCCTCTTAAGTCCGGCCTGCGTCCGATCGCGCGCGCCGACTTCGTCTGCCCCGTGGATGGCACGATCAGCCAGTTCGGCGCGATCGACGATCATCACCTGCTGCAAGCCAAGGGCCATCGTTTCACCACCACGCAATTGCTGGGCGGCGATGCGACGCTGGCCGCGCGGTTCCGCCATGGCAGCTTCGCCAATTTGTATTTGTCGCCAAGCGATTACCACCGCCTGCACATGCCCTGCGATGGCCGGTTGACGCGCATGATCTACGTGCCCGGGAAGCTTTTCTCGGTGAACCCGGTCACCGCGCGCGGCGTGCCGAACTTGTTCGCGCGCAACGAACGCGTGGTGTGCGTCTTCGAGTCCGAGGAACATGGCCCGTTCGTCATGGTGCTGGTCGGCGCGACGATCGTCGGCAGCATGGCGACCGTCTGGCATGGCGTCGTCAATCCGCGGCGCACCGGCCGGCCGTCCGAGTGGACGTACGAGAGCGAAAACATCGCTTTGAAAAAAGGCGATGAAATGGGTCGCTTCCTCCTCGGATCGACCGTCGTGATGCTGTGGCAACCGGACGCGATCGTGTTCAACGACGACTGGCGACCCGAGCGGCAGGTGCGGTTGGGGGAGACGATGGGGCATCGGCCCGCCTGAGCCGGCGGCGCGACCGACGCAACGAACGACGTGGCGCCGATCGCGCGCCTTGCCTATAGCGGCGGCATGTCACCTCATTCGCGCAACGCGCCTCATCTTTTCCTCGCTGCGATCCTTCCGGTGCTCGCAATGCCGATCTCCGCCACCGCGGCCACACCTCCGCAGCCAAAGCCACGATCCGCGCCAGCGGCTCCCGTGCGGGCCGACAATGCGATCATCCCGTTGCCGCTGAACCCGGTCGTTCCCGCCGGACAGCGGCTGTGTTCGACCATGTCTGCGGCCGGTCTGGGCTCGACGACGCTGCGTGCCGGCACCGGTGCGAAGCCGACCGCCGGCGATGTCGTGCTGGTGAACTATATCGGCTATCTCACGCAGACCGGGGCGGTTTTCGACCAGGGGATGCAATCGCCATTGCCGGTCGACGGTGTGATCCCGGGGTTTTCGCAAGGCCTGCAGACGATGGCGCGCGGCGCGGTCGCGCGCTTCTGCATCCCTGCTGCTTTGGGCTACGGCGCTCGCGCGTCAGGGCCGATCCCGGCCAACGCCGATCTGGTCTTCCAGGTCGAGTTGCTCGACTTCAAGACAGCCGCCGAGGTGGAAAGCATGAACCGCGCGCAAACCGGCGACACTGCGCCGCGGCAGGACGCACCGCCGCAGCCGTAAAGCCGGGCCGTCAAAGGCTTATGCCGCTGCTCATCGAGATCCACGACGAGGGCGATCTCCGGATCGAACCCTATCGCGACATTCGCGAACGCGATCTCGTCGGGCGCGCCGGGCTGTTCGTCGCCGAGGGCAAGGTCGTCGTCGAAAAACTGATCGGCAGTACGCTGTTTCGACCACGTTCGCTGCTCATCGCCGCCAAGCGGGTCGCAGCGCTCGGCACGCTGCTCGCCCGGCTACCGGATGACGTCCCCGTCTTCGTCGCCGACCAGAAGGTTCTCGATGCGATTGCCGGCTTTGCCATGCATCGCGGCATTCTGGCGATCGGCGCGCGATCGGAGATCACCGATGCCGACACGCTGCTCGCGCGGCTGAACGAAGACGACGACATCCTGCTGCTTTCCGGCATTGCCAACCACGACAATATCGGCGGCATCTTCCGCAACGCCGCGGCGTTCGGCGTGGCCGCCGTGCTGCTCGATACGGATTGTTGCGATCCGCTTTACCGCAAAGCGATTCGCGTGTCGGTCGGCGCCACGTTGCTCGTACCCTCGGCACGGCTCGGTCATGGCGAGGACGCGCTCGCGTTGCTTGATCGCCACGCCTTCGCGCCGGTGTCGCTCAGTCCCGCCGGCACGACACTGCTTGGCGACTGGCGTCCGGCGCGGCGCAACGCGATGCTGCTCGGCGCCGAAGGCCCCGGCCTTTCCCGCGAACTGATCGGACGGACGCACAGCCTGCGTATCGCGATGGCGGCAGACTTCGACTCGCTGAACGTCGCGACCACCTCTGGGATCGTCCTGCATCATCTGACGACGACAAAGGCCTGATCCGACGCGACATTCAATCGTCCTGTCGGCCGCATAGCCCGACCTCGGCGTGCTCCTGCAATCCGCTTGCCTTGATGCGGCTTGTCCGCGACGATGCGTGCAAACGGGGGAGCAGGGACATGTCGAAGGCTTTGATCGTCGGCCTTGCCGCTGCGGTGGCGGTGGCGGTGCCGGCAGTGGCGCAACAATCGCAGAACGCGCCGGTCTACATACAGGCGGGCGCCTTGCTCGATCGCCCCGGTCAGGCACCCCGTGGGGCGACGACGATCGTGGTGCGCGATGGCAGGGTCGCGGCGCTGCGCGACGGCTTCGTGGCTCCCGAGGCCGGCGCGCGCCTCGTGGACCTGCGCAACGCCTTCGTTCTGCCCGGGCTGGTCGACATGCATGTCCATCTGTGGGGGATCGGCGGCGATCCGATGAAGGCGCGGCTCGGCGCGCTGACCCGCGACCGCTTCGACGACGAGATGACCGCGGTCGCCAATGCCCGCACGACGCTCGACGCCGGTTTCACTTCGGTCCGCGATCTGGGCGGCGACCCGCGCGGCATCCGCGCGCTGCGCGACGCGATCGACGCCGGCATCGTCGAAGGGCCGACGATCACCAATGCCGGGGAGATGATCTCCGTCACCGGTGGGCATGGCGATGGCGGCAATGGACTGGCGGAGGAATTTGCCGATGCGGTGCACGCGCATGAGGTCAATTTGTGCGATGGCCCGGATGATTGCCGCCGCGCGGTTCGCGCGCAGGTCGGTTTGGGTGCGAAGGTCATCAAGTTCGCGGCGACCGGCGGTGTGCTGTCGAACGTCAGCGGCGGGCTCGGCCGCGCGATGACACCCGAGGAGATGCGTGCAATCATCGACACCGCGCATGCACTGGGCCGCAAGGTCGCCGCGCACAGCCATGCCGCGGAGGGCACGAAGGCGGCGCTGGAAGCGGGCGTCGATTCGATCGAGCACGGCACGTTCCTCGACGACGACACGATCCGGCTGTTCAAGGCCAAGGGCGCGTATCTGGTCCCGACCGAGATCGCGCCTGTCGCTGCGCTGGCGCAGGCGCGCGGTGGCGCGCTGCCCCCCGCCACGATCGCCAAGGCGGAACAGGCGGCCGCCGCAATGGCTGCGAACCACCGCCGCGCCTATGCCGCCGGGGTCAAGGTCGCCTTCGGCACCGATACCGGCGTGTCGAAACACGGCGACAATGCCACCGAATTCGCGCTGCTCGTGAAGAACGGACTGACGCCGGCACAGGCGATCGCCGCCGCGACGACCGGCGCCGCCGATCTGCTCGGCCGCGACGATATCGGAACGCTCGCGCCGGGCAAGACCGCCGACATCATCGCGGTGCGCGGGTCGCCGCTGGATGACGTGACACGGCTGGAGCACGTCGACTTCGTCATGCACCGCGGCACGATCGTGAAAACCGCCAACTAACAGCTATCCGGAAGGATCACCGTTGCGCCTGTCCCTTGCCCTCGCCTTGCTCGCCGCGGCACCCGTTTCCGCCGCACAGCAGCAGCCGAACGCTGCACCCGCCGACGCCCCGACCCGCGCCTTTACCGGCGGCGACCTGTTCGGCCTGTCGATCGCCGCCGATCCGCAAATCAGCCCTGACGGGCGCACGATCGTCTATGTCCGCCGCTCGGCCGATATCATGACCGACCGGATGCAATCCTCACTCTGGCTGATCGACGTCGCGAGCGGACGGCAGTCGCCGTTTGCGACGCAGGGATCGAGCCCGCGCTGGTCGCCCGACGGCACGCGGATCGCCTATGTCGCGGGCGATGGTGACGGGTCGCAGCTCTTCGTGCGCTGGCTCGCCAGCGGCGCCAGCGCGCGCGTTACCAGCTTCCCCGGCGATCCGCAGGCGCTGGCATGGTCACCGGATGGCACCCGCCTCGCCTATGTCGCGACCGTCGCAGGCGACGGGGCGACGCTGGGCAAGGCGCCGGCCAAGCCGGAGGGCGCGAAATGGGCGCCGCCGCTGACCGTCATCGACCGCGTGAACTATCGCAACGACGGCCCCGGCTACGTCAAACCCGGCCGCGACCACCTGTTCGTCGTCGCGGCCGATGGCGGCGCGGCGCGGCAGTTGACGTTCGGCGCGTTCGATGATGGCGGACCGCTGTCATGGACCCCGGACGGGCGCGAGATCGTCTTCGCCGCGATCCGCGGCCCGGAGGCCGAGCGGCAGGTCATGAATTCCGACGTGATCGCGGTCGACGTGAACAGCGGCGCCTTGCGGACGCTCACGACCCGCGACGGCCCCGATGCGCAGCCGCGCGTTGCGCCGGACGGCACGCGCGTTGCCTGGCTGGGGTTCGACGACAAGCGCCGCAGCTATGAAAATACGCAGCTTTACATCGGTGATCGCAACGCAGCGAACCCACGTTCACTGACCGCGCCGCTCGATCGGGGGATCGAGGACGCGATCTGGGCCGCCGACGGTCGGAGCCTGTACGCTAGCTACGACGATCGCGGGCAGCGTCGCATCGCGCGGATCGGGCTGGACGGGCGCGTCCAGCCGCTGATCGACAATGTCGAGGGCGGCGGGATCGATCGCCCCTATACCGGCGGCGACTTCTCGGTCGCGAAGAATGGGACGATCGCCTATACCGGCGGCGACGCGTCCGCCCCGGCCGACGTGTGGGTGTGCAGCGGCGGCAAGCCGCGCCGGCTGACGCAACTCAACGCGGTGATGACTGCGGCCAAGGCGCTCGCTCCGGTGCGCAAGATCGCGGTGAAGGCGCCTGACGGACGCGCGATCGACGCGTGGCTGGCGACGCCGCCTGGGCTCGCGCCGGGCACCCGCGCGCCGCTGATCCTCGAGATCCATGGCGGGCCGAACAGCGCTTATGGCCCCAGCTTCGCTACCGACGTGCAGCTCTATGCCGCTGCCGGCTATGCCGTACTATGGACCAACCCGCGCGGCTCGACCTCGTACGGTGCCGAATTCGCCAATCTGATCGACAAGAACTATCCGTCCGCCGATTATGACGATCTGATCGCGGCGGTCGATGCCGCGATCGCCGATGGCGCCGCCGATCCGGAGAATCTGTTCGTCACTGGCGGATCGGGCGGCGGGGTGCTGACCGCATGGATCGTCGGCAAGACCGATCGCTTCAAGGCGGCGGCGACGCAGAAGCCGGTCATCAACTGGATCAGCGAAGCGCTGACCATGGATGCGACGCTGTTCACATCGCGCTACTGGTTCTCCAAGCTGCCATGGGAAGATCCGATGAGCTATTGGAACCGGTCCCCGCTCAGCCTCGTCGGCAACGTGAAGACGCCGACGCTGGTGGTGGTCGGGAGCGAGGATTATCGCACGCCGGTCAGCGAGTCGGAGCAATATTACGCCGCGCTGCAAATCCGCGGCGTGCCGACGGCGCTGGTCAAAGTGCCCGGCGCCAGCCATGGCGGCTTCACCGCGCGTCCTTCGCAATCGGCGGCGAAGGCATCAGCGATCCTCGCATGGTTCGACCGCTATCGTAGCGGGCGCGCTCGATAGGCTGAGCCGGCGGTAGGCTAGCGCCTGTCGCGACACTTCGCCGATCAGACAGCCGTCACAAGGATGCGCGCGATGTCGGTGATCGGCAAGTCCGGCGTGCCGGCTTTCGGCCGCGCGACGATGTGTACGGGTAAGCCGTGCCGGCCTCGATACCGATGTTTGTGCCTGACGTGCCTGCCTCGATGGCACGGCGCCGGCGCGGCAACGCACGACAGCCCCGTCTCATGGGAGACGGGGCTGTCGTGGTATAGATGGTTGCGGGGACAGGATTTGAACCTGTGACCTTCAGGTTATGAGCCTGACGAGCTACCGGGCTGCTCCACCCCGCGCCGAGGTGAGTGAGTGAATGGGTTCATGGGATGTGCGAAGCTGCAATGCCTGGCGGCGACCTACTCTTCCATCGCTTGAGCGATAGTACCATTGGCGCAGAGGGGTTTCACGTCCGAGTTCGGGATGGGATCGGGTGGTTCACCGACGCTATGGCCACCAGGCAATGGAGCCTGCACATGTGTCTTCCCCGGCCGGGTAAGGCGGGGGAGACGGGTTCAAATCGATGCACTGTTATCTGGTTGAGGGTCGATCACCTGTTCCAACGCTGTTGTTGGGGGTGTGTGCTCTCAAGCGCGAATAGGACGATTAGTATCGGTTAGCTTCACGCGTTACCGCGCTTCCACATCCGATCTATCAAGGTCGTGGTCTTCGACCGTCCTGAGAAATCTTATCTCGAGGGAGGCTTCCCGCTTAGATGCTTTCAGCGGTTATCCCGTCCGTACATAGCTACCCTGCTGCGCCGTTGGCACGACGACAGGTACACCAGAGGTACGTTCAACCCGGTCCTCTCGTACTAGGGTCAACTCCTCTCAAATTTCGACGCCCACGGCAGATAGGGACCAAACTGTCTCGCGACGTTCTGAACCCAGCTCACGTACCACTTTAATTGGCGAACAGCCAAACCCTTGGGACCTGCTCCAGCCCCAGGATGTGATGAGCCGACATCGAGGTGCCAAACAACCCCGTCGATATGAGCTCTTGGGGGTTATCAGCCTGTTATCCCCGGCGTACCTTTTATCCGTTGAGCGATGGCCCTTCCACGAGGGACCACCGGATCACTATGACCGACTTTCGTCTCTGCTCGACTTGTCAGTCTCGCAGTCAGGCGGGCTTATGCCATTGCACTCTAACAGCCGGTTTCCAACCGGCCTGAGCCCACCTTCGCGCGCCTCCGTTACTCTTTAGGAGGCGACCGCCCCAGTCAAACTACCCGCCACAGAGGGTCCCTGATCCAGTTTCATGGATCGAGGTTAGACAATAGACAACAACAGGGTGGTATTTCACCTATGGCTCCACACCGGCTGGCGCCAATGCTTCAAAGCCTCCCACCTATGCTACACAGTTCTTGTCCACTGCCACTCTGAAGCTGCAGTAAAGGTGCACGGGGTCTTTCCGTCTAACCGCGGGTACTCCGCATCTTCACGGAGAATTCAATTTCGCTGAGCATGTCCTGGAGACAGTGGGGAAGTCGTTACGCCATTCGTGCAGGTCGGAACTTACCCGACAAGGAATTTCGCTACCTTAGGACCGTTATAGTTACGGCCGCCGTTTACCTGGGCTTCATTTCAGAGCTTGCACCCCTCCACTTAACCTTCAGGCACCGGGCAGGCGTCAGGCCCTATACGTCGTCTTGAAGCCGACTTAGCAGAGCCCTGTGTTTTTGCTAAACAGTCGCTACCCCCTGGCCTGTGCCCCCCATGAGAGCTTGCGCTGACATGGGGCCTCCTTCTTCCGAAGGTACGGAGGCAATTTGCCGAGTTCCTTCAGGACACTTCTCTCAAGCGCCTTGGTATACTCTACCAGACCACCTGTGTCGGTTTCGGGTACGGTCTATACGGTGGGGCTATTTCCCGGGACAGTTTCGAAGCCTGACCAATCCGTTAAGGTCAGACAACACACACCATCCGTCACACACCACCAGGCTGCGGAATATTAACCGCATTCCCATCGACTACCCCCTTCGGGCTCGTCTTAGGGGCCGGCTCACCCTGCGCGGATTAGCCTTGCGCAGGAACCCTTGGTCTTTCGGCGAGAGGGCATCTCACCCTCTTTATCGCTACTCATGTCTGCATTCGCACTTCCGATACCTCCACGAC
>JAQIJC010000001.1:357500-560000 GCA_036946405.1 Sphingomonas phyllosphaerae
CTGCTCCAGTCCGGATCACGATCACCGGGCTCCGGCACTTTTCAAGTCGCGTTCACTCGCTGAGTGGCTTTTTGAGAAACCGACAGGTTCAAATCGGCAGGACGGCGGGAACTGGTTTGCGGCGCAGATCAGGATGATGAACTGTTAACCTTTGGCGTCCAGCGTGAAGGTCGCTTTATCATGAAATTGCAGGCCACTTACCTGCGACGCCTCGTCTGACCGCCGGGTGCGGAATACAGGCACACGTTCCGGATTGCTGATGTTGGTGCCACAATGCCAGCGAGAGCACCTTCAGGTTCCCTGTGCCGGAACCAGTGCCCGGCTCTCCGCCAGCTCTCGCCAACGTGCTAGGTCGCCTGTGATCGCAAGGAAGGTCGAGGCGAAAGCGTTGGCGCTCACCGGCTTGATCAGTATCGTGTCGGATAAGGCGTCGACCTGATGACCGCTCGGATCTGCGGTAACGAAGATCGTCGGGACGGCGCCATACAGCGCTCGAATTCGTTCGACGGCGTCGGGTCCCCTACCCCCCTCTCTCAAATCGATATCCGATACTATGACGCTTGGACGATGACGCGTTGCGGCTTCAACGGCTGCCGCCTCGTCGCTCACTACGTCGACCGAGGACGCTCCAGCGTCAACGACGAGATCGGTGACCCGATCCGCTATCCTGCGATCGTCTTCAATCACCAGTACGTGTCGCATGGCCGCCCACCCCAGATTGCAAACTCAGATTAGCGGTATCGCATTCATTCGGACTTATAGAAACCGTCGTTCAAAAACTGGATCATGGCGTCAGGCTGGTCAGCACCGGGCGTTGTCCAATCGCAGTCATCGCGCGTGCAGCTCAGCTTCCTGGTAGGCGAAAGGCCAACTGATAAAGGACGCTGCACGCGGCCGTTATTGCGGCTCGAAGAGTGGAGCGTCGTCGAACGGCATGCTGGAGATCTACGGTGTCGGTGACACTTGGCCATCTGCTCACGTTCGACCAGACGTCAGCTCGTCACAGCGTCCCGTGCCGAAGGTCCCGATGCGTGGTGGTCCGGCCACATGTCCTCATCGCAAAGTGCGGATGCCGTCCAGTACGACCGCCGTGGCGATGCAGTCGTCCTCGTTGTATGTCTTGATGCGTTCGAGGACCGCTCGATCTCCGGTCTCCAGCCAGCGATGGTACCATTCTATGCTCGCGGCGCCGCTCGGATCGGTATCCCGCCAGGCGAAGCCGAGATATTTCGCGAGCACCTTGATGGAATGGCTGCGTGTCGGCCATTCAGTCGCCTTCATGACGACGTCGCAGTACAGATCGACCGACCTCGGCGGGGTGAACAAAGCCTCCACCTCTTCGACCGAGCAGACTTCCGGATAGCGGCGTTGCAGCATCCGGTACGTCGTCCGCTCGTAGCGGCTGTAGTAGTAGATCGTGGCACCGGGGTATTCGGCGATGTGTCGCATCGCTCCTGCGAAGGCATCACGCTCGGCCGCTGCGGTCGCTTGCTCCGCCGTGAACGAGACGAACCGCATCGAGGCCGGATCGCCGTCACGTCGGTGAACGAAGCCGTGAAGGTAGGTCAGCCCCCTCATGGGGTCCGCTTCGATGTCGAAGAAGATCTCCTCCTCGGCGGCCGGCAGGTCGACGGGTGCGGTGAGGTACGGACGGGCACCCGGGGTCGACAGCAAACGTGCCCGCGCGGCGAAGGTGCGCAGGCGATCGGGTCCGACCCCCTTGAACGCCGTCCTGCGACCCTCGATGAACGCCTCGGGATCACACTGAGCCAGAGCGCGAACGGTGCCGACGCTTCCTCCGATGAGGTCCCTCGCCGCCCGACCCAGCTGCGGGATGAGCGTCAGATCGTCCGCATCGCCGAGCTCCTCGGCGCAATGGGCACGCCAGTGGCAAAGACCGCACGTCGCGGAGAGGGCACCTCGGGTGGAAAGGGGATCGGCGTGGATCGCGCGCACCGCCTCGCGGGTCGCGATGTACAGGTCCCACCAGCTCGATGGCGTTCGCGGCCCCCTCGCCGCCTCGAGGTCGTACTCGACCCGCCTACCCTCGATGTCCCAGATCTCCGCCACGCGCCCGTACGAACGGCCCATCCTCTCGAGGATGTCGCAGTACATCGCCACCTGAACAGCATAATGCGCCTTCGGACGGCCATCCTGTTCGTCATCGCCACCTTCCTCGCCGCGCCCGCTCTTGATGTCGGCCGCCAAGTATCCGTTCCCCCTCCGGATCAGCAGGTCGGGATCGCCGAGTAGGTCATCCGCCGATATGCGACCTCCCTGGATGATGGTCGCGCCGGCCTCCATCGCCAGAAACGTCTCGCTCTCTCGCGCATCAGCCGGAAGCCCATCTAGACATACCGCACCAATCGGTAGCCGCGCCAACGTAGTCGCTTCGTGCGCCGCGCCGCGCTGCCACAGCATCTTCACGAATGCGCTCAACTCGGCCCGACGCTCGCGGTCGCCGTGCACGTCCAAATCCACACGCCGTGGGCAGGACACATGGTCATACAGCTGCGCCGCGGTGATCATCCACGTTCTCCCTCATGGCGCACGCCGAAGACCGCCAAACGACGTGTTGCACATGGAAGAACGTTAACCACCTTTAGATCTTTACACAAGAACCAAATAGGTTAGTTGTTGCCGAGAGGAGAACACGACCATGGTTTCAATCCCGTCACCTGCCGCGTCGCCGCGGTGTCGTCCGACCATCACGAGACCTGCGTGGCGAAAGGCGCGCGGACCACCGGAACAGGAAGGACAAGAACATGACGAACGAGAACAGTGCGACGCTCGAGCGCATTGCCGTGGTACACGGTCGTCCCAAGCGTATTCGTCTGGATAATGGCCCGGAATTCATCTCGAAGGATCTCGACCTGTGGGCTTACCAGCATGATGTGGTGCTGGACTTCAGCAGGCCTGGAAAGCCGACCGACAACGCGTTTGCGGAGGCGTTCAACGGCCGGGTGCGGGCCGAATGCCTCAACGCATACTGGTTCTTGAGCTTGGACGACGCACGGGTAAAATGTGAGGCGTGGCGGCGTGATTACAACTGACCTGCTGCCCGTTTCCTGGACCGCTTTAAGCTGGAAAATTCCAGTTATGATGGAGGGCCAAGGAAGCGGAGCGAACAATGAAGAGGTCGAAGTTTTCGGAGGCGCAGATCGCCTTTGTGCTGAAGCAGGCCGAGGACGGCACGAGCGTCGGTGAGGTGTGCCGCAAAACCGGGATCAGCGAAGCGACGTTCTACGCCTGGCGCAAGAAGTATGCGGGTCTGATGCCGTCGGAGATGCGGCGGCTGCGCCAGCTCGAGGAGGAGAACGCCAAGCTGAAGCGGTTGGTCGCTGACCTGAGCCTCGACAAGGCGATGTTGCAGGATGTCGTCTCGCGAAAGCTCTGAGGCCTGACCGGCGCCGGCAGCTCGTCGACGCCGTCAGGAGCACATGGCAGGTCAGCATCAGGCGGGCCTGTGGAGTGCTCCGGGCGGAGCGGTCGAGCTACCACTATCGTGGGTGCCGCGCGGATCAGGCCGACCTGAAGAAGCGGATGAAGGAGATTGCTGAGACGCGGGTGCGGTATGGCTATCGCCGCATCCATGTGCTGCTCCGGCGCGAGGGCTGGGACGTGAACGCAAAGCGTGTCTATCGGCTTTACAAGGAGATGGGGCTGCAGCTGCGGCACAAACCGCCGAAGCGTCGGGTGAAGGCGAAGCTGAGAGAAGGCCGCTGCGCGGCGTCTTGTTCGAATGAGGTGTGGGCCATGGACTTCGTCCATGACCAGCTCGCGACGGGGCCGAAGCTGCGTATCCTGACGGTGGTAGACACCTTCAGCCGGTTCTCGCCGGCGGTGGTGCCGCGGTTCAGCTTCCGGGCGCCGGACGTCGTGGAGGTGCTTGAACGAGTTTGCGGCGAGATGGGCTATCCGGTGTCGATCCGCGTTGACCAGGGCAGCGAGTTCATCTCGCGCGACCTGGATCTGTGGGCGTACACCCGCGGTGTCACGCTGGACTTCAGCCGACCGGGCAAGCCGACGGACAATGCGTTCATCGAGTCCTTCAACGGCAAGTTCCGGGCGGAGTGCCTGAACCAGCACTGGTTCATGAGCCTCGACGACGCGGTACGAAAATGCGAGGCTTGGCGCAGAGACTACAACGAGGTGAGACCACATAGCGCGATCGGCAACAAAACGCCGATATCTCTGGTAAACCGGTCAGCGGCACATGGCCCGCCGCTGCCGGCAGATGCTGGATGACGCCCAGCCAAGTGGTCCAGGAACGGGTAGCAGCTCACAGATGCTGGATGACGCCCAGCCAAGTGGTCCAGGAACGGGTAGCAGCTCATCAAACCATGGTCTCTGGTTGCCGCTGGATGAAAGACCGGGGTAACCTCAAGTGGAATAAGCGGATCCTTCTCGTCTCGACATGCGACAAGATGGATGCCTCCCTTCAAAGACAGCGAGACATCATGGCTCAATGGCCCGTGGGGTTGAAAATCGCGATCTCAAGGTGATCGAGATCGTCGGCGACAAGGTAAGGGGCGTTGGCGACGCTGCATTGAAGCTGCGGGCACGCTTCAGGCTACCAAGCAACGGCTTCGCGGCCCTGCTCATTGGCAAGGATGGCGCAACCAAGCTGCGCGCAACTCGCCCAATCTCTGCGTCCGAACTCCGGAAGACGATAGATGCGATGCCGATGCGTCGTCGAGGCGGGCGGTAGACCTCCTTGACGACGATGCGTCGCTGCATGCTCTTGAATTAGACCACCTTCGTTTCATGACGCACGAAGGCGTCATGAAACGAAGGGCAATGATCGAACGAGTCCGTATCGACGCGTCCTTCCGGAGATTAGTCATCCGTTCCAAGCGCTTGCTTGGCAGCATCAAGGGCAGCCTTCGATCCGCGCTTGGCCTTCGTGCCGACTGCCTTCGCTACGTTGACGACCTTCTCTCCAGGCTTGCGCCCTAATCCGATCTTCTTCGCCATGTCGCGACGGGCTTCCGAGTAGCTCTCTGCAACCATAGGATAGTCCGGCTTGAGGCCATATCGCGAGCGGTACTCGTCAGGCGTCAGACCATGCCCGGAAAGATGCCGACGAAGGGTCTTGTATGGCCTGCCGTCAATCAACGAGATCAGATGATCCTTGCTCGCCAGAGACTTGCGTACGCTCACGGCGGGCTCGTACGTCGGAGTTACGCTCACTGGCTCGGCGCTGACCGGTTCATCCAGGTTTCTTATCGCCTCGTACATCGAGCGAAGAAAGGCAGGAACGTCTTCACTGCTCACGCGAGTGTTCTGGTTCGAGAGCCAGGCCACGGTCAATTCGGTGGCGAGAGTGATGTTGTGTTCGTTTTCCATGTTTGCTCCTGTGCGACCATCACTCCCATACCGCAACCCGCACGAGGATTTGAAGTTAGAATCAACTAGCTTGAACGCTCACCCAAAGCCTTGATTCCATGCGCACTGCGGGAAGGTAATCAGCGGAACATCTCCAAAGCTTTCATCTAGCCTGCGCGTGAACTGCTCCAGGTGAATTTATCGCCATGGTGCTTCGGCGTCTGGATCCCGGGCCTGCGGCACATGTTTCCTACCAGTTTAGTTCGTACCGGCTGGCGACCGCCAGCGGCGCCCGGATGCATCCGTCGGGGCTGCTGTAGCAACGGGCCTCGCTAATTTGGCTGAAGGTCCTTTCAAGACCGCAGGATGTCGCTGCACCACGGCTTCGATCACGATCCCGGACAAGCGCCCGGTCGCCCCTCTGGATGCCGACGCATTGATCAAGCGTCTCGGCACGGTCACATGCTGTTGGGGCGAACTGCGCAGCCAGCGGTCGCGCCTACCGCAGCACTGAATTCCCCCGCCAACCATTGTCCGCCACATGACGCTTCCATGACTGGTGCCGCTAGCGGCCATCTACCATCATAGTCGCTTGCGTTCGATGTGCCCAGTCTTCACGTCGCGACAGGGACCGCCCAACGGAATGGTCCTGAGCGCGAATCATCCCAATTCCGCTGTACGTTGCTCGGGGCGCCCTGTGCAGCTGCGTGGCGAACTGCGCGACACCGCTGCTGACAAGCGTGGATCACCTCGCCCCCCCACATGCAGACGATGAGATGAGTGCAACGATCCGTGGAGCTTCTGATTGACCGGTTCTCAAGACCTAAGTAGTGGGCGCTCAAGCATCAAGAGTCGGCTCGAACGCCGACGCCAACCTGCTCCCGGGCAAGGTGGCGCTCCTGGTAACAGGAGGATGTGGCCGGACCGGCAAAAACGGGATCATGCGCCACTTCGTCGTTCGTCCGACTGGATCGATGCCAAGGCTCGAGACGGGGTGAAGACGTGACGGACACCGACCAGCAATTTGCCAGCGACAACTATGCAGGAGCCTGTCCGGAAGTTCTCGAAGCCACGATGGCGGCCAATGGCGGGTCGGCGGTGGCCTACGGCGACGACGAATGGACCGAGCGTGCTGCGGATTTCTTCCGCGCGCTCTTCAAGATCGACTGCGAGGTCTTCTTCGTCTTCAATGGCACGGCGGCCAACTCATTGGCGCTAGCGGCCCTGTGCCAATCCTATCACAGCGTGATCTGCTCCTCGATCGCACAAGTCGAAACCGACGAGTGCGGTGCCCCGGAGTTCTTCTCGAACGGGTCGAAGCTCCTGCTGGCACCTTCAGCCGTAGGCAAGCTGACGCCGGATGCGATCCGGACCATGGCGACCGGTCGTTCCGACATCCACTTTCCGAAGCCGCGTGTCGTCACGATCACGCAGCCTACCGAGAACGGTCAGGTATACAGTCGAGATGAGATCCGGGCGATTTCGGCGGTTTGCCGGGACCTTGGACTCAAGCTTCACATGGACGGCGCCCGCTTCGCCAACGCATGCGCAACGCTTGGCTGCGCGCCTTGCGAGATCACGTGGCAGGCGGGCGTCGACGTGCTCTGCTTCGGCGGCACCAAAAACGGCATGGCGGTAGGCGAGGCCGTCATCTTCTTCGACCGTGCCTTGGCCGAAGACTTTGGCTACCGCTGCAAGCAGGCAGGACAGCTCGCTTCCAAGATGCGGTTCCTATCTGCACCTTGGGTCGGGCTGTTGGAAAGCGGCGCCTGGCTGGACAACGCCCGACATGGCAACGCCTGCGCGAAGAGGCTCGCGAGGCAAGTCGAGGGCTTGCCGGGCGTGGACCTGCTCTTCCCGGTAGAGGCAAATGGGGTCTTCCTCACGGCTCCTGCGGAGCTGCTGCAGGAGTTGCGGGTCCGCGGATGGCGCTTCTACACCTTCATCGGCGGGGGTGCGCGCTTCATGTTCGCCTGGGACGCCCTGCCTTCACGCATCGATGCGCTTGCCTCGGACATCCGCGAAATCAATTCTTCGCTCGTCCGAGAAGACCAGATCACCTGAGTGGAATCAACCCGAACCAGCCAGACTCGAGCCATGGGTGCAATTGAACAGGCTCCCTCGACAACCAGCCGGGATGAAGTTGAGACACGATCTCGGTCAAATTTTATGCCTCCGCCGGGTCCGCTCTCACTTAAAAGCAAAGGCCCGGCACTCAGTAGGGACGCCAGGAGGATCGCGACCGGCACAACGAGGGGCGACCATCGACGGGCGAGCGTCATGCCGTGCCGCGCCGCGTTGCGCCCACCATTGTGGACGATTTTCGACATGGAAGCGCATGCGCGATCATCCGCCAGCTAAGGCAGACGGCATTATTTCGCCAGCATGAGCGGCTACGTCCTCCGCTCCCGCACTTGGATGTACGTGCAGCCGACCGGCTAGCTGGCATCGCGGCGCGGGATCGGCGATGGAGAGCCGGGAGGCGACAGATGGCAGTAGGCAGAACGATCGATAGGACCATCGCGGCGCTTTCAATAGCGGCGACGCTGCTGGTAGGATGGGTCGCGCTCCGCGCGACGATCGACACCGCAAATTGGGGTGGCGTCCCCCCGAAACGTCTGAAGGCGAGCTACATCGGGCCGACCGATCCCCTCGACGATCTCAGCCGAGGCTCGACGGTCCAAGTGACCGTTCTCAGTGGAGGAGAACCCGTTCGCAACCTCAGAATCATCCAGGCCACTCTCGAAAACACCGGAGCCACTCCGATTTTGCCCGCGGATATGGTAGAGCCGTTGTCGATCAAGTCCGAGAAGAACTGGAGGATTGTCGGAGTTGGGAACCAGCCACTCCTTGCGGGCGCCGCTCCCCAGCTGCAGTGGACCCGCGTGAACGATGGCGAATTCACGTCCGCGGCATCGCTGATCAATCCCGGGGACACGGTTTGGGCGACGGTCTATCTTTCCTGGACCGGTGCTGGCGAACCGCCAGCAAGAGGTGAGCGGGCGGTCTCCTGGAGAACCCGGATCGCCAACCTGAGAGGTATTGAGACGGGATCCGACGCGTACGAGGAGGTCATGCGGCGGAGCGGACCGATCGAGGTCCGCCTGTGGGGATGGGGCGTTCCCTTCACCACAGCATCGTTCGCGGTCTACTGCCTGTTGACCGTTCTGCTCCTCGCACGCGGAGGTCTGATCCGCACGGATCGTCCGATCACTCTGGCGATCGTGCCCTTGACCGGCCTCGTGAATCTAGCTGCCGCCGAGGCAGGGGCGACCTACGTCTTCGGCGTGAGCCCCTTCATCCCCATTCCGGTCAGTCACTGGGCCAACCTCCCGCCAATCCTTCTCAACATCGTGATGATTGCCGTTCTCCTGTTCCTGAGTTGGCCTGATCGGCGCACACCGATCGCTGACTGAGCGCACCGGATCGACGCCCGTTCAGACATCAAAAGGCTAACATTCTGAACTGACCCAAGACGAACGGCAGTCCCCTTCCCGATCCGCGTGGATGCGGCGGCGAAGAGGGTGGAGGGTCGCCTCCGCGTGCCGCCACCAGAGCATCGTTAACTCCCGATCGTGGAACGCCCCGCCACCTCGCCCCGGTTATGAAAATTGGTAGCCTTTCGAATCAAAAGCAGAGCGTTTTCGGGCAAATCTCCGATAGCTTGCAATTGGCTTCATACATGCATCGAGACTTGACGGCAATCCGCTAACTGGTTCAATATTTAGGCGTATTTCGTCAAGACTGGATGATAGCCGGGACAGCATTGAATGACCACCTTCGATCGACAAGCAAGTGGCCGTTTTGATCCTAGAACCGGTTATATCTTAGTTTCCCCATCTAAACCGGATCGTTCCGGGCAACGGTCCCAGCAGCCAGGAGAGTTGATAATCACATCGGTTGCGTGCCACGGACCCGAGATTGAGGTTGCGAAGCGTGGGCTGCTCGATGTTCAAAGGTGCCATCGGACGGGTTGTGCGACGCGCACTGGCGACTCTGGTGGTGGCCACAGTCAGTCCTCAAGCCTTGGCGTCGCCACCGGCGAACATCTGCTTCGCCGTTACTCCTGCTGGTACAGGTGATCGATCACCTTCCGTGATGGACTGCGCCGGAGTTCCCTCTGGATATGACGGGGGGACATTGTGGCTGCGTTTGCCAACGGGCAGCTGGCCCGACCCTACGGCCGTCCTCGTACACACGACCCGTTTCGACCGTCTGAAGGTGATCTTCGCGTTCGCCGATGGATCAGATGAAACCCAGGAAGTGCGACGGGGAGCATTCGCGCATCATTGGCGGATTGGCGGCCAAATCGAGTTTCAGCCGCGTCGGCACATAGTGCCTATGACGAGTGTCTGGCTGAAGATTGACCGCCTTCAGAGCTACGGCTTGCTCAGGGTTCGCCTCGTTACGGCCGATGTGACTCCACGCCAATTCGAGCTGTGCGCTGCCCTGATTGGCGCGGCGATAGCCCTGTTGGCAGTCACCGCCCTTTACAATTTCGCTCTCGCCGTTGCGGTCCGCCGGCGGCTCTTTCTGTGGCATGGACTATGGGCGACCATGATGGTCTGTTGGGGGATCGTCTGGTCGCAGGGTGCGCTTTTCCTCCTCCCACAACTCGCCGGCACTTCATCCAGCCAGCTTGCAACCGTCCTTTCCTGCCTTGCAATCCTTTTCGCGAACCTCAGTGCGACCAGTGTCTTGAAGAACGTGTTGCCACGCCGGATACGGCACGCAATCTCCTATGCCGCCGTTGCTGTCGTCATTCTTGGTGTGTGGTCGGCTCTGCCGAGCGCAGATCTAGCCATGATTGGTACTGGGCTTGCGATTCTCACGCTATCGATCCTGGCGACGATCGGATCGGGGCTCGTCGTTGGCTACCGGCGGGGCGAACGGGACGCACGTGATCTCCTCGTAGCGTGGGCTGTCCCTATGCTGATGCTGGCGGCAACGCAGGTCTTCGACTTTAGTACGAGCCTCTTTGGTGGCGGTGCCCAGATCGCGGTGCTGTTCGCATCGGCTTTCCAGGCGATCTGTCTTTCTGCGCTGACGACGCGTCGCCTGGGCGTGTTGCGGATCGAACGGGATGCCGCGATCGCCTCAGAGATGATTCTGGCGGAAGTGGCGGATCGTGACGCCCTGACTGGCCTCCTCAACAGGCGGGGTTTCGTGCGTCGCTGCGAGCAGGCGTTCGGCCAATTACATCGAACGCCATTTGGTTTGCTGCTGATCGATGTCGATAGGTTCAAGAGCATCAACGATCAGTTCGGCCATGAGGTAGGCGACGCCGTACTGGTTAGAATGAGTATGCGCCTCCGCGCGTTGGAAGATCGCTACACCTGTTTAGCCGGCCGACTTGGCGGCGAGGAGTTTCTGATCGGCATCAGCGGCATTCCTGCCCACGCTCTTGAACGGTTCGCTGATCACGTGCGCACAGAAATCGGAACCAGCGATGACGGTATTCACCCGGAGGTGACCGTGAGCATCGGTGTGGCTCATGGCACTGCCAGCGGACCCTTCGCTGCCCTGTATGGCGACGCCGATCGTGCGCTGTACAGGGCCAAGGCGGGCGGACGAAATCGCGTTGCGTTCAATTTCACCGGGTTTGATGAAGCTCCCGCCTGTTGAAAGGCGAAGGCCATATGACAAGGGCGACCCACAACCAGACAGGAGCGACCGAATTCCTGCTACGGCAGACCTGCCGCTCATTCCATTCAGCAAGAGCGCCGCTGAATGTCGCGCCGTCCATGCTCTACTGACGCGCGAACGATGTTGACGATGTGTCGCCGCGTTCACTCGCATTCAGGCGGCATGAAATTCCACCTTTAACGCATGTACCGATGGCTTAGGAAATCGAACGCCGGAAGCGCCTCGGTGCGGCGATAGTCGAACCACGCCGCGTTCTCCCAGTTAGAGCCTTTGCCCCACCGTGTGCCGCAGCGGGTCGATACCCAGTTCGGCTCCCAATAGACCACGCCCACGCCGCCGCCGTCCACCACGGTGTGCGTCAGGTCGATCAGGTATCGACGCTGCCCGTCCGGTGTCGCCGGATAGCCGGCGACCAACGTGTCGGGGCCGAGTAGATTGGGCGAGGCGTCGGCATTCTCGTTGGTGAACGGATAGGCGGTCTCCACCACGATCACGTCCTTGCCAAAGCGGCGGCGCACCCGCGCGATCGTCGCGCCCAGCTGCTTCATGGAGCGGGTCGACCACTTCTTGTAATAACTGATGCCGATCACGTCGAAGTCGGTGATGCCCGCCCGGTGCTGTCAGTCTAATGCGAACCGGTCTCTACACGATGCATTTAGGTCTTTGACGGCGACGTTCAGCTGACGAGCGCCTGCCACTCCGCCAGTGCGGCAGAGCGTCGTTCCCGGTAGGTCTGTCGATCGATGAGGTGGCGTTCCAGGCTGAAGTGGTTGTGGACGTTGGCATGAACCGAGGCGAACTTTTGCAGCGTCTTCATCTGCCGGAACCGCTGCATCGCCCGCTCCCGTCGTCGGAACGGCAGGTGGCTGTTTTCCACCCGGTTGTTCGCCCAGCGACCGACCTCCTGCTTCTCGGCATTGCCAAGGTCGTTCATGGCGGCACGGTAGCTGCGCAGACCATCGGTCGTGATCACCTCGGGTGAGCCGTGGCGCTTCAGCGCCTTCTTCATGAACGCAAGCGCAGCCGCCTTGTCGCGGGTGCGCGTGATATAGCTTTCCAGCACCTCACCCTCGTGATCCACCGCCCGCCACAGGTAAACCATTTCGCCGTCCAGCTTCACGTACATCTCGTCGAGATGCCAGCGCCAGTGACGAAAGCCGCGCATCCGGCTCACCCGCTGGCGGCGGATGTCACCGGCGAACAGCGGACCAAATCTGTTCCACCACAGTCGCACCGTCTCGTGACAGATGTCGATCCCACGCTCGAACAGCAGGTCTTCTACATTCCGCAGGCTCAACGGATACCGCACGTACATCAACACTACCAGCCGGATCACCTCTGGCGACGAGTTGAAGTAGCGGAACGGCGAAGCAGGCTTGCGCGGACGGGGCATGCCCTGCCCTACCCCACGATCACCCAATTACCAGCCGGTGCATTTGGTTTGACGGTACCCGTCCGCGCGCTCGACGAGCCCCGTGATCGACCGGCCGAACAGCAGCTCGACATCGTCCGCCACCGCATTGAACAAGATGTCCAGCAGGTCATCGCGATGGATTTCGTACCGTACCTCCGAGGCTTGATCGCCTCCAACTCCCATCGAACCCAGGATGGAATCATCCGCATTCTTGAACGCAAACCGGCGAGACGGCAGCGCCTTGGCCCTGACACGGTCGATGAGGCCCATCCTCTTCAGGATATCGATCGTCTCACCTTCGATGTCGACGGGTGTGCCACCACGTCGCAACCCCGGTGCCGCCTCAATGATGATGACCCGATAGCCAAGCCGCCTCAACCCATAGGCGGTGGCTAGACCGGCAAAGCTTGCACCGCTGATGAGGACGGCACCGTGGTCGGAACGAGAGTTAAGCACGTCGCGGGTTGACGGAACCATGAGGGCATCTCCAAAATGGATATGACATAAGTATATACCGAGTATAATATAATGAGCAATACAGCGAAGGATGCTCGGATGGATCGACGGACCCGGAAGCGCCTTGCGACCCGCCAAGCCATATCCGACGTCGCGACCCGCCTCTTCATGGATCGTGGGTTCGATCAGGTGACGATCGACGAGATCGCGAACGCTGCCGATGTCGGACGCATGACGGTGTTCAATCACTTTCCGCGCAAGGAGGACATGTTCTTCGACCGCGAAGAGGAAGCGCGCAATCTGGCGTTCGACACAATCCGTTCGCGCCCGTCAGGAACCTCGCCGATCGAAGCGCTGGGCGCACTGGCCCACCAGATGATCGAACAGCCGTCCGAGGCCTTTCCCTTGTTTGAACATACGCAGGCCTTCGTCGAGACGGCCCTGGCCAGCGAGACGTTGAAGGCGCGCGGACGCCAGATGCGCGACCATTTCGTTCAAGATCTGGCCGCCCTCTTCCAGGAAGAGCATCATGACTGGGACGATAATGCCCTCGCACATTTAGCCGCTGGGCTGATCGCCTCAGCGTGGAGCACGGCGTTCCTTCGCGCGCACGCCGAGCTCAGCCGTACGGGCGACGTTCAGGCCGCGAAGCGTGTATTCTTGGTCATCATCGACCGAGGCGTTACCGGCACGCTCGCCGCGCTTGAAGGCACACCGCTGATAGGTACGGCCTGACCCACATGCGGTCATTCCGGCCCCCTCCCCGCGTACCAACTCCAGACATTCGTTCACGAAGAGACTGAGCCATAAGATATGGCTGCTCAATACGATCTGCGAGATTGCGCTAGCTTGAGAACGGCTTCACGATTGCGGCATGAAGGGCGTTTTCGAGATCAGCGGGGCATCGCGCTACGACGACCTGATCGCAGAGCGGTACCATTTCCCGCGCATCTACCTGCGTGCAGCCGAGGCGTGCCTTGGCGACTGGATCGTCTATCGTGAAACGGGCTCGGCAGGTGGGCGCAAATCCTATGTGGCAGCGGGTATCGTGCAAAGCATCGACCCTGATCCCGCCGACCGCAGGCTGTTTTATGCTCGTATCAGCGACTTCATCGAGTTCGATCGTCCGGTGCCGTACCGTGATCCGGACGGCCGGTTCTTGGAGCGCATGCTTCGCGAACTAGACGACCCGGCTATCGTTGGTCGAACGCTACGCGGCCGCTCGGTACGCGCAATGGACGACGTCGACTTTGCAGCGATCGTGAACCGCGGTCTCACCGACACCCTGTCACCTGATCATGCGATCCGGCTCGAGCTTGACCCTCGGTATATCGACGCTCCTACCGCCGCCCTACTGGCCTCACCGCCCGATGAACGGCGCGTCGCGCAGCTACTGGTCAATCGCAAAATCCGCAGTGCTGCATTCCGCGGCCACGTCCTCGATGCCTATGACAATCGCTGCGCCGTGACCGGCCTGCGCATGGTCAATGGCGGAGGTAAAGCCGAGGCGCAAGCCGCGCATATTTGGAGCGTCGCCGACGGCGGACCGGACACCGTGCAGAACGGCATCGCCTTATCGGCCACCGCGCACTGGTTGTTCGACCGCCATCTTATCAGCTTGGATGACGAGTGCCGGCTGCTGGTGTCGCACAACAAGGTACCGTCCGAGCTCATCCGGCTGTTCCCGCAACCGGGCGAGCGGGTCCGCCTACCGTTGAATCCACGACTGCATCCCCGGCCCGACTATGTCGCCCGACATCGTGCCCGCTTTGCTGGCCTTGACGCTTGAGCAGCTACCTTGATGTCATCGCTGCATATGACGGTAAAGCCAACGTGCTGGCCGAGCGATACGAGGCGGTCTCCTCCGAGCGGATGCTGGCGGAAGTTCTGCCGATTATCTCTGCTGGCAGTAGCGGCAGAATGGCCCTCGACGTTGGTGCCGGGACTGGGCGTGACGCCGCATGGCTGTCCTCGCTCGGTTATGACGTCGTAGCTGCCGAGCCCGCTGGGGGTATGCGCCAGATAGCAGCGAAGACACATGGAAGCAGCGGCATTCGGTGGATCGATGACGCTCTTCCCTCACTCGACCATGTTCATGCGCTGGGGCTAGCCTATGATCTCATATTGATGTCGGCTGTCTGGCAGCATGTTGCGCCTCTCGACCGCCCCCGTGCCTTTCGCAAACTTGCCACCTTGATGAAGCCCGGTGGCGTGCTGGTGATGACGTTACGTCACGGCACTGCTCCATCCGGCATGCAGATGCATCCTACCTCGACCGGCGAGATCGAAGGCTTGGCTCGGGCGCACGGACTGGAAGTGCTTCGGGTGACTGCCTCTGAAGATCAGGGCGGCCGCGCCGACGTAACGTGGCACATCATGGCGCTGCGCATGCCTGATGACGGCACCGGCGCGCTTCCGCTGGTTCGCGGGATCGTCCTGTCGGACGAAAAGTCGTCCACTTACAAACTCGCGTTGCTTCGCGCCGTTGCCCGCATTGCCGAATATGCGCCGGCCGCAGCTACGCTAGTACCTGACGGTCGCGACGCGGTTGAGGTACCGCTCGGCCTTGTCGCCCTGAACTGGCTGAGAATGTATCTACCGCTGGTACGGGCAAGGCTTCCGCAGATGCCCGGCAACGTCGGCACCGAGCGGTTGGCTTTTGCCAAGGACGGTTTCGAAGCGTTGCTGGCCTTCGGTACAGCGCCAATTGAACTGCGGGTCGGTAGTTCATTCGCCGGGGAGCAGGCCCGAGCAGTCACCTCCGCCATTTCGAGGGCAGCGCATATCATTGCCAGGATGCCCGCAACCTTTACCCGTTATCCCAACAGCGACGCGCAGGTGTTCGGGGTTACCCGTCCACGACGGACGGTTGCACTCGTGACCGTCCTCGACATCGAGACGCTACGTGGCTGGGGTTTAATCGAAGTGCCGGGCCACCTGTGGCGTGCCATGTCCCGTTTCGGTTCCTGGATCGAACCAATGCTTGTCGCGGAATGGTCCCGCCTCATGCGCACCTATGCCGATCGCATGGGCCTGGCTGTTCCCCCGGGAGTCGCTGAAACGGCACTGGCCTGGGTTGAACCGGCTAGGTCCACGTCTCTTGGACGCGACATCGCAGGACGCTTGCTTGATCGTGGATTACCGATGACGTGCGTCTGGACAGGACGACCGCTCAAACCGAACTGTTTCGACATAGACCATTGTTTACCGTGGTCGGTCTGGCCGTGCGCCGACCTTTGGAACCTTATGCCGGCCCTCACTCGCGTCAACCAACATGAGAAGCGTGATCGGCTGCCCTCGGCCGCAGCCATGGCCAACGCACGCGATCGGATTATTCGATGGTGGGACGCCGCCTATCTGGACGATGATGCCCTACGGCCCCGCTTCCTACGTGAGGCCGCCGCTGCACTACCCTTGAGCAGCGCTCAGAACAGCGCAGTAGTGTATGATGCACTGGAATGGCGGCGGCTCCGGCTGTGGCAGGATCAACAGGTGCCGCAATGGACACCTTCGAGCATCGTAATCTGAGCCAAGACCCACTTTCGGCCATTCAGCGGCGCCTTGACCGTGCCCGAAAGCGGCCGTTCGTTCACGGCGTCCGGCGTCAGAAACCATAGCCGGTCTGTTGCCCATAGCGACGTTCGCCCGTTAGATTCGTCATATGGCCACGCAGCGACGCACAGTCGATTTCCTGCTTGAACAGGTGACCGGTGCCGGCGCGGTGACGGCCAAGCCGATGTTCGGTGAGTACGGCGTTTACGTCGACGGCAAAATGATCGGGTCGGTTTGCGACGATCAGCTCTTCGTTAAGCCGACGGTATCGGGCCGCGCTCACGCCGAGCCGGTGTCGGATGCGCCGCCATATCGAGGGGCCAAACCGCAGATGCTTATCGCGGCCGATCGATGGGACGATGCTGAATGGCTAGGCGAGCTGCTGCGCGTTACGGCAGCCGAGCTGCCGCCACCCAAGCCGCGGAAACCAAAGCGTGGCACATAACCACCTACGGCGACCGAGACCAAATCCCAGCCGCCCCTGCCGCTCCCCGCGACCTGCCGCCGATTCACATGAGCAGAACGACAGCTTCGGCGAGCCTCAGCCAACAGTTGCCGACGCTGGGGCCGACCCCTTAGGAAGCACCGATGATGGATGATGATGCTTTGGCCTTCGAGCGGCGCGGCGCAGACGCTGGTATCAATCCGATGTTCGGCGACTGGCAGCATCGCTTTGCTTTCGCGCCCGTGCCGTACCGCGACGGCGGTGCGAAGCTGCGTGCGTTTCGCGAGCAAATCCGGGGCGAGGTGACAAATCGCTTCTTCTTCTCCGGTGAGATTCAGCTCACCATAACCCTGTTCATGGACGTGCAGACGATCCTCGAAACCTCGGACACCGCTGACGTCGACAATTACGCCAAGGCGGTGCTCGACGGTCTGCGCGGTCCCGACGGGATCATGTTTGACGACACGCAGGTACAAGCGCTCACCATCTCTTGGCTCGACAGCCATGAGACTAGCTTCGACGTCGAGGTCCGCGCCTCGCCCGACGATTTCTTGCTCAAGCCCGTCGAATTTTACGAGATGCCAGACGGCTTGTGGTACCCGCATTCTCGTTTGTCGTGGGCCGACCATGGTGAAACGCCGACATCCGACGTACCTTTTTATGGGGCGGTGCTTATCAACGCGACGATGGCCGAAGGTCGCGCGCGGGCCCGCCAAATGTTCAGGCGGGATCGCATGACGCGGCTTCAGGCGTATCGCACCGCGCAACATCTCAGCACCTCGGCCCGCGGATTCCATAAAAGCCGCGTCGCCGATTCGGGCTTCATCATGCACGACCTGAAGACTTGGCGCGCCCACGTGGAGGCAGTGCGCGCCGCAAACCCGGGCGGCCTCGAAGCGATTGAAGAGGTCAACGCCGGTATGGCCGAGACGATGGGCAAAATGGCCGAGCTGCTGGCCGGTCGTCTGCCACGACCGAAAGGCGGATGACCCAACTGGGTCGTCACCAACTCGGCAGCTTCTCCGAGAGGAAGACCCAGAATCGGACGTTCTGGCCGCCCCGCTCGACTCTCCGCTTCGGTCGCCCATTCATGTTGACTGTCTGGTGGCCGTGAGAGACGTGTCGACGACGCGGAACGGTGAAGCGTAAGAAAGTGCTGCCGTTCACATGCAGCAATTTGAATGGCAGCTGTTATCGGTAGCTATCGTTCAACGCTCTCCCGACCGGTATCGCAAAACGACATAAGAGGGCCACGGAGCAGACTGGCCGCTTCGTTGATCGCGAACGGACCGCCCACCGGTTCGACCGTGCCAAGGTCAAGCAGACCGTTTCGAATGACCTGCGCGAGCCAGCGGCGATCGGTTAGACCAACGAGGCTGGATTCGGAACCGGAACGGTGGAATTTAGCGGGCGCTTCTCGACTTTTGACCCCATGCATGATGAATAGGAAGTCGACACCAGGGGGGTATTGTGACCTATCACGACGCGTCGAGGCAACTCGACTACATTCGCCAGTCGCTGTCGCAGAACAAGAAACATGTTGGTTTCTTCATCGGCGCAGGGTGCCCGCTGGCCGTCCGTGTCGAGCGCCAGCTCGAAGGTGGGCAAACCGTCAACGAACCGATCATTCCGGACGTTGCCGGCCTCACCAACATGATTGCCGCGAAGCTCAAAACACCGGCCGGCGCTAAAGAGAGCCTGTACGACCGCCTGGCAAAGCTGTTTGTTGAGGACGAAAAGGCGCAGTTTAATATCGAAGATGCGTTATCGATGATCCGCTCAATGTCGCAAGTCGCAGGCAAGGGCTCGGTGCGCGGATTCAACGCAGCGGAGCTTGAACAGCTCGACCGGTCGATCTGCGAGATCATCTCCGACATTGTCGACAGAAATCTTCCGACCAAAGAAGGTCCTTATCACGACCTGGCGATATGGGCGCGGTCGCTGTCCCGCGACAAACCCGTGCACATTTTCACCACCAACTACGATTTGCTGATGGAAGAAGCGCTCGAGGACGCGAGCGCACCCTATTTCGACGGGTTCATCGGATCACGAAATGCGTTCTTCGATCTCGGCGCGGTCGAGAACGAAAAACTGATTGGTCCGCGCTGGCTCAGGCTCTGGAAGATACATGGGTCGATTAACTGGAAACTGAAGCCCTCGCAGAATGCCGCGGCTGGATCAGTCATCCGTTCAGAAAAGATCGAGCCTGGACAGAAGCACTTGATCTATCCGTCGCATCTGAAGTTCGATCAGAGCCGGAAGATGCCGTATCTGGCTCTGATGGATCGATTGAAGGATTTTATCAGCTGCCCCTCTTCGATTCTATTCATGTCTGGATACTCGTTCAGCGACGATCATATCAACGATATCATCGTGAGCAGCCTCAAGAACAATCCGACCGCGATGGTGCACGCCTTTCTCTTCGGCTCGTTGGGAGGCGCAGGCTATGCCAAGGCCATCACATGCGGGCAGCAGACCCCCAATCTCGTGATCGCTGCGCAGGACGAGGCGATCATCGGCCGCCGGCGAGCGGGCTGGATTAGCGTCGGCGTGTCGGAGCCAGGTGGGCTGGCGCAGGAGGTCATTCACCTTCTTGGCGTGGAAACCGACGAGAATGAGGGCCGAATTCCCTGTCAGCTCAACCTTGGCGATTTTGCGAATCTGGGCTTGCTGCTGCGTTCGCTGAGCCGCGACGAACTGCAAAGCACAGCTCATGAATAGCATGTCGCCAACCCTCATCGGAACTGTTCAGGATGTTAATGGCACTTCGGTCAGTGTCGCGTTTACCGGCGCACAGCTTTCGGGCCTGACCTTCGTTGATGGTCAGGGATATCGAATCGGCCAGATCGGTAGCTTCGTACGCATCCCGGTCGGCTATGCCGATCTGTTCGGCATTGTTTCGCAAGTCGGCGCAAGCGCCATTCCCGAGACTTTGGCGGACAACGGAGGCGCCGGATATCGCTGGCTCAAGGTCCAGCTCATCGGAGAGGGTTCGGCCGGTGGTCAGTTCCGGCGAGGTGTCTCGCAATATCCAACTATCGATGACGACGTCCATCTGGTGTCGCAACGCGATCTCGAGCGGATCTACGGACGGCGCGGTAAGCAGCATCACCTCGTGAAGGTCGGCCACATCGCGGGATCTCAGTCGATCGACGCGCTCGTGGATATCAACAAACTAGTCACTCGGCACAGCGCGGTGGTGGGGACGACGGGCTCGGGAAAATCAACCACCGTAGCCAGCGTCGTACGATGCCTGTCGTCGTCGAAAAACTATCCGTCGTCGCGTATCTTGATCCTCGACATCCATGGCGAATATCAAGCCGCGTTTGCGGATCGTGCTCATGTCTACAAGGTCAACATTGACGCCAGCAAGACAGATCAGGAACGGCTGTGCCTGCCGTTCTGGGCGATGGAATTTGATGAACTGATGAGCCTCACCTTCGGATCCTTTCCGGCGGATTCGAAGGCCAGAAATCTCATCATGGAGCGCATCATCGCAGCGAAGGTCGCGACGGTCGAAGCGGATGAGGACAGCGACATCGATCCAGAGGCGGTGAACGCCGATTCGCCCATTCCGTTCGATATCAAGAAGCTGTGGTACGATCTGTATTGCCAGGAGTTCGGCACCTATTTCTCCGGTAAGGGCAAACTCCCGGTCGAGGAAAACTGGGCATACAAGCTTGATGCACAGGGCCAGCCGATCAAGGGTGACGCGTCAAAGGGCCTCCCTCCGCGCTTTCGCGAGGTCAAAAGCGTGGCGGGCGACGACGAGAAGATCAACTATCTGCCCGAGGCCTTAAACATACGTGCGCAGCTCGAGGCGTTTGGTGCTAAGCTTCGTATCCCCCGGTATAATTTCTTTCTGCGACCTGGCGCATGGGATCCCGATCCGGAGGGAAAGACCGATGAGACGTTGGCAAGGCTGATCAAAGGGTGGATCGGGTCGGACCGGCCGGTCACCATTCTCGACCTGTCAGGCGTTCCGAGCGCAATCACCAACGACGTGATCGGTATTCTCCTTCGGCTGATATACGACTGCCTGTTCTGGGCGCGTCACCTGTCGCAGGGCGGCCGCGAGCGCCCGCTGCTGCTGGTGCTCGAGGAGGCCCATACCTACCTCAATGGTGACATCGGCGGGCGTGCTTCAACCGTGGTGCAGCGCATCGTCAAGGAAGGAAGAAAATACGGGATTGGTGCGATGATCGTCAGCCAGCGCCCCTCCGAGATCAATTCGACGATTCTGTCGCAATGCGGCACCTTCTTTGCGTTGCGCCTGTCCAACGGCAACGACCGGTCGAAGATCACGGGCGCAATTTCCGAGAATCTCGAAGGTCTCACTAGTATGTTGCCCATCCTGCGTACGGGTGAGGCGATCATTCTTGGCGAAGGCGTCGGCATCCCAATGCGCACGATGATTGAGCCACCGCCGAAGGACAAGCGACCCGACAGCGCCGACCCGGTGGTGTGTGACGAAACAAGCCCCGAAGACTCGATGGTTCCCGGTGGCTGGGGTATCCCGATGGAGGCAGATCCTAACTATGAGGAAGTCGTTGCGTTGTGGCGGCAGCAGACCCCGTTCACATCCGCATTGGTCAATCTCGATGAAGCGCAAGGATAACAAATGGAAACTTATGACGCGTTCGAATCCTCGAACATTGCATCGCTGAAGTATGATGCTGACACCTTGACGCTGCAGGTGTCGTTCCACAATGGCTCAGACTATCAGTATTTCGATATCCCGCAGCACATCTGGGAGGCTTTCAAACTTGCGGAGTCGAAAGGTGTATTCCTGAATGCCGAGGTCAAGGGCACCTATCGTTACAGTAAGGTCTAATGGATAGAATTCAGGACTGTCATGCCTTCCATCAAGCTCAATCACGGCCTTCGCAGGCTAGAAGTCTCCGGTATCGAGCTGGAGAATAATCTAATTTTCGACTACTTCGACCGGATTCCCGCCGATCAGCGTGACAGCGTGTTCGCGAAGGCGCTTCATATCGGTGTGCTTGCGCTAAGCCAGGAACGCCTTTCGGCGTTTCTCGCCCGCACAGAGAACGAGCTCGGCACCGAACTGGAATCGTTGAAAATCCGATTCGACATGAGCACTGAGATTTTCTCGAAAAGTTCGATGAAGGGTATCGCCGGCGAGATTGCAGTAGCGGAATATCTCGGCGAATTTCTCGCTGCGAAGGACATCCGCGATACGATCTCGCCGACCGGAAACGTTGCCGGCGCGCTGGCAAAGAACAAGACAGGCGATATTCTATGCTCCATCGACGACGGCGATGATCGGTCCATCGTCATCGAATGCAAATTCGACAAGACGATCAGTCTGGGCGATCCCAACGAGCGCGATTGGTACGGGAAGAATATTGATACGGCGCTCAATCAGCTACTGGAAGCGCAGGTCAATCGCAGGAGTGCGCAAGCGATCATCGTTTTCGATCGGTCCTCGATCAATCCTTCATTGCTAAAGCGCGTCGATAATGTCGCGTATCGCGCCGGCTTCGGGTTCATCGTCGTGATCGACATGCTGCACGGCGATTTTTCTAATCTCGGTCTCGCCTATCTGGTAGCGCGAGACCTTGCGGTCGCTGATCGACAGGTTGATCTCGACACTAATATTCTCGACCTGCTGATCGGCAGGGTAGTCAGCGAAATCAACCGCCTGTTGGACATCCGGAAGCTGATCGAACGCAATATCAAGAACTGCGAGGAAGTCCTCGGGCGGATCGATCAGTCGATGCTGTCCATTGAGTTCTGCCGGTCCTACCTGGCCAAATTCCTCAGCGACGGCATACTGTCAAAAGAAGATTTATTGGTGTTTGCCACCGGAGGCGATCTGAAGGCGCGGTATCAGCTGATCGCAACCGAGCTTGCGAACGGGAGCGAGTGAGCAGTCGGAGATCGGAAAAGGGTAGCTCTAGTTTTGACTTTCAGGCCGAGCGTGCTGGACCATGATACTTTTGGAATATGACATCGACGAAAGCCCGGCGCGCCGGCTGCCGTCGCCTGGCAGATGCATCTACTGCGGCGCGACTGGGGTGAAGCTCAACGAGGAGCATGTCATTCCCTTCGCCATCGGCAAGAATGCGACGATCCTCGAAGAGGCCTGCTGCGAGAACTGCCAGAAGATTATCCAGCCTTATGAGCAGCGCGTTCTCAGGCATCAGCTGGGCGTGTTCCGCGCAATGGTCGAAGCCCCGACGCGGAACAAAAAGGATCGGCCGAAGGTGATCCGGCTTCCGCTTGTGGAAATCGTAGCGAGCGGCACCGCTGGACGGGATCTGGGAATGCGCGAGGTTCCCATTGCCCAAGGACCGTTGATTCTCAATCTGTGGCAGTCTCCGCCGCCGTCCATCCTTGGCGAAACGATCGATCCCGCGAATGCCGATGGTGGCCCCTGGCGGTTCATCGAATCGTCCAGGGCAGACCCGATCCTACAGGCGGTGGCTGACGAGCAAGGTGTCGAGCGGGTCGGAATCGTCCTGCCACCTGTGAACCGCCTCGACTATCTTCGCTCGTTGGCGAAGACCGCCCACGCCTATGCCGTTGCCGAACTGGGGGTCGATTCGTTCGAGCCCTTCCTAAGGGACGTTATCCTCAACACCTCCGACGACATTGCGCACTTCGTGGGCGACATGCCGCGTGTCGCCAATCTCGAAGGCCCAACCGGGCACAGCTTCAAAATCACTCTTGGGCAGACCCCGCCAGAACTCGGCGACGCGGGCGGTCTGATCGTCGTCTTCATGCAGTTCTGGGCTGAACTGGGCTCGCCGCCACATCTTGTCGTCGTTGGCAGGCCGTTGATAGACATGGATGAGCATTTCACGGCTAGGTCCGCGCAGTACTTGGCTGACGGGGGGGATTGAGCCGGCGAAAAGCGGACGCGACGGTGTTCGCTTCGAGATGTCTTTGCAGATGGCCAGTATAACGGCACGCCGGAGGAAGTCGCATCGTCGACGAGAACAAAGATTGAACAGCTAACAACGAATTGATATCGTCGGAGAGCAGAGCGGGGTAGTGAGGTAGGCTTGAGGGATTGGACGGGGCCGATGGACGTCAGCGCGCGCGGCGCTGCTCGGGTCGATCCGGTTCGTGCATCACGCGACGGGCATCAGTTCCACGAGGCTTGGGCTGCCCGCAGTGCCCTGGCGCTCTTGCCGCCAGACACCAATCTCGTTGCGATCGCGATGGAGGGGTTCAGCCGCGAAGATGATGGCGCCCACAGCCAGACGGCAACAGAAGTCGCGGATTTGGTGCGATATTATGGCGGGCGCACGGTCGCTGAAGCCGACCGTATCGAGGTCGTCCAATTCAAATACTCAATCGCCAGTGCCGAGATACCGCTTCGCGCCAGCGATCTACGGGCAACCGTGGCAAAGTTCGCGAAAGGCGAGGCCGAGCGGATTGATAATTTCGGCGAGGAGATCGCTCGACGCGCGCATTATGAGTTCGCGACCAATCGGCCGATTCACGAGAACCTGATGCTCGCCCTAGCAGCGCTGGCGTTAGAGACAGTCGTCACGGGGGATGCGGGTACGCAGGCCGAGCAACTGCGGGAAACGCTCGCCGCTGCGGGTGTGGATGCCCGCGCGTTCTTCCAACGCTTTGTTGCTCTCGGGCGGCTAGGCAGCCTGAAGGAGGCACGTCAGGGGCTACGGCGAGAAATCGCCAACTGGAGCGCTCCCGGTGATCCGCAGACCCGCATTCGGCTGCGCGGGCTAGAGCATCTGGTGCGCGAGAAGGCGGGATCTGCCGGCCAACAGGATAATCTCATCGAGCGCGTCACCGTCCTCGGTGAGCTCGATATCGATCATGAGGACGATCTCTAGCTCAGGAGACAAGGACAGGAAGAAGCGCGGTGCGCCGCGTCCGACGTAGCTTGTCACGATCTTCGCCTCTGGCTGCTTGCGAAGCCAGTCCTCGACTTGTCGCGCGGCGCTCGCGGTTCGGTCGATCGCGGTGCCCTTCGGCATCTGCACCTCGACCAGGACTTCGGGCCGATCGGATGCGGGGAAGAACTGTTTCTTGACGAGTGCCATACCGGCGCCGGCGGTCAGGAACGTGCCGAATACGACCAACGTCACCAGCACCTTGCGCCTGACCGCCCAGGCGATGACGCTGCGCACCCGCTGGTATCGCTCGGTCTGATAGATCGCCTCGTGCCCACCCTCGATGGGCTTGATGTTCGGCAGCAGCTTGACGCCCATGTACGGCGTGAAGATGACCGCCACGAACCATGACGCGATCAGCGCAAAGCCGACGACCCAGAAGATGTTGCCGGCGTATTCGCCGGCGGTCGACTGCGCGAAGCCGACTGGCATCAATCCGATGACCGTGACCAGCGTACCCGCCAGCATCGGTGAGGCGGTATGGCTCCACGCGTAGGCCGAAGCGCGAATGCGGTCGTAGCCCTCCTCCATCTTCACGACCATCATTTCGATCGCAATGATCGCGTCGTCGACCAGGAGGCCAAGCGCAAGAATTAGGGCGCCGAGCGTGATGCGGTCCAAAGCGCGGCCTGTCGCCCACATGACGATCAGCGTTATGGCGAGCGTGAGCGGCACCGCGCCCGCGACCACGATCCCGACGCGCCAGCCCAGACTGACGAGGCTCACGATGAGGACGATCGCCAAAGCCTCGAAGAAGGTATGCATGAACTGGCTGACGGCTTCATCAATGTTGACGGATTGGTCCGTCACGCGCGTCAGCGACATGCCGAGCGGGAGGCCGGCATTGATCTTCTCGACCTCCGCCTTCAGCGCCTCGCCAAGATCGAGGCCGTTCCAACCCTCGCGCATGACGATGTCCAGCAACAGCGCGGGCTCGCCCTGGCTTCGCACGAGGAAGGTCGCAGGATCCTCGTAGCCGCGTTCGACCTTCGCGATCTCGGCCAGCCGGAACGTCTTGCCGCCGGCGACCACGGGAACGTCACGGATCCGCTGAAGTTCGTCGAAACCGCCGTCGATTCGAACGACGATCGACTGCCCCTTCGCCTCGATCGATCCGGCGGGAGTGATAAGATTCTGCTTAGCCAGAGCGTCGAAGATGTTCCTCGGCGACACCCCGAGATTCGAAAGCCGCTCCTCGGCGAACTCGACGTAGATGCGTTCGGCGCGCTCGCCGACTATGTTGCCCGCCCTCCCTTCTGAACAGGTGCGACCGAGCTCAAAGGCCCGTCATTCCGTTCGATCTCCGTGACCCGACCGTCACGTACCAGAAGCATCCGGTCCGCGGCTTGGAGGAGGCCGTTGCGATGGGTCGAGACGATGATCGTCACTCCTTCCGCGCGCAGGGTCTTGAGGGTGTTCATCAGGGCCGCCTCGCTGTTCACGTCGAGGTGAGCGTTCGGTTCGTCCAGAAGAACGAGAGCCGGATTGCCGAACATGGCTCGCGACAGAGAGACCAGCTGGCGCTGCCCAGCGGAGATGCCTCCCGCCTCGCGAACGCTCAGCACCGTGTCGTAGCCCTGCGCGAAGCGCTGGATCACTTCGTGGGCGCCCGCACGCCTCGCGGCGTCCACCACCAAAGCGTCGAGTGACCGTGGATCGGCACCGTTCGCCGCCGCGAACCGCGAGATGTTCGCCTTCACGGTGGCGGGGAAGAGCGTAGGTGCTTGAGGAGTATACCCGATTGCCTGACCAAGTAATTCGCGGTCCCAATCCCTGAGACTGGTACCGTCGATCCGAACCTCCCCCTCGTCGGGAGTGATTGCGCCGGCGATGGTGCGCAGCAGCGTGGACTTTCCCGCACCACTTGGGCCGACCAACGCTACGATCTGCCCCGGCGTTACGCTCAAACTCACCTTGTCGAGCAGACGCCGGTCGCTGTGCGCCGCCTTCACGGTCACATTGGTCAGCTCAACGACACCCCGTGGTCGGGGCAGCTGCGTGCGGTCCACGGTTTCGTCCGGCGATCGCAGGAAGGTCGCCAAGCCGGAGTAAGCCGCGCGGGCGGCGAGGACGTTCTTCCAGGAACTCAGGATCTGCTCCACGGGAGCCAGGGCACGACCTATCAGCAGGGAGGCGGCGAAGATCGAGCCCATGGAAATCGACTGATGGATCGCGAGAAGCGCTCCCAAGGCGAGCGCGAGTGACTGGAACAGTTGGCGGAGGAATTTTGTCGTCGCAAGGAAGGCGCCGGAGGTCTGCGCGAGCGAACCTTGACGCTCCACGAGATCGGCACGTTCCTCCAGTCGGACGCGAACAATCGCACGACGCATGCCGAGCACGCGAGCGACCTCGGCGGCTTGGACCGAGTAGTCCTGCATCCGGGCTTGGGTCGAAGCAATGGCCTGCGCCTCGCTTGCGCCGCGCTTCGTCGAGCGCTCACCCGCGAGCGCAATTGCGATCAGGAGCGCGGACGACAGCAGCGCGAAGGCACCGATCCAGGGATGCAGCAGAAAGCAGACGGCGACGTAGATGGGCGCCCACGGCACGTCGAAGAGGGCAAGGATCGCCGGGCCCGTGAGAACCCCGCGGAGCGTGTCGAGATTGCGGATCGCCGCGCTTCGTTCGGGGACGGAGGCGTTGGTCGCTCCTAAGATGCGATCGAGCAGCGGAGGCGCCGCACGCTTCTCGAGCCGAACACTCGCCCGAAGCAGCAGCCGCATGCGTGCCATGTCGAGTAGCGACAGCACCGCGAGCGAAACCGCTAGGATTATGATGAGGAAGAGCAGTGTCGTTCCACCGCGCGTGGGAACGACGCGATCGTAGACCTGCAGCATGAAGATCGAAGGCGCCAGGTAGAGAACATTCACCAGGCCGCTGAACAGAGCGGCGAAGACGAAATGCTGTCGGGCCGAGCCAAGGGCGGCAGCCACTGGATTAGCATGACCGGAGGAAAGCATCAGGTTCAAGCCTTCAATCGACCCGTGCGATGACGGATCGGACGGGTGCGGGAGGAAACCCACACCCGTCGTCAACTTAGGAGAAGCGGACGCTCATGCGGTTGGTGCGCAGACGCATCGCGCCTCCCACCATTCCAAAGCCGAGGATCATGAGTGCCCACGTTGCGGGTTCAGGCACCGCGGCATCTGCGACGGTCAGCGTGTAGCCACCGCGACCACCGGTGTCCGTCAGGTTGAAGGTGCCAAGAAGCAGCCGCGGCATGTCTTCGGCGCCTTGGTACAACTGCGCGCCCGAAAGTGAGACCAGCAGACTCGGCCCGTCCGCATCCGAGATGGACAAACCGCCGCCGTTCGAGGCTTCGAAGAAGTCTATGTAGGCATCACCCGCCGTCGATCCCGGAAAGACCCCGGCAACGCGCTCCAGAGCGAAACCCTGGCCGATGTTGAAGGTATCGGGAGTGGGCATTTCGGACAGCTGCCACTGGGCTGTGTACCCGCCGGCGGGGCCAGCCAGAGTGTAGAAAAGCGTCGCGGCGGAAGCAGGCAAGGCGGTGACCGCGGCAGTGGCGGCGGCAAGCAGCGTGATGATCTTCAACTTCTATCTCCCTTGTTTGATCTTCGGCGTGATTGGTCCTGGGACGCTGCCGACCACCGGGAACGGCAGTTCCCGCGCGAGTGGGCCATCGATGCCGGCGGACCCTGCCGGCGCGAATTCGGGATCGTTATTGATGGTGACGACGGGCGACGGCCGCGAACGGTCGCTAGGGACCTGCGCTCGGTCGATCAGGTGAACGAGCGGCTCGAAGGGGCCGATCTGCCGTGCGCGGTTACGCCGCAACTCGCGTGTTGGATCGTAGAGCTGGGTGCTCGGAACGAGCGCCGCGAGTTGGAGGCGGCCGAGCAGCGCGAGCATCGTCGCCTGCCCCGCGTACAGCCCGTAACGCGCGTTGGCGACGATCACCTGGGCATTCAACAGGCGCTGTTCGGAATCGATCAGTTCGAAATTGGAACGAAAGCCTTCGGCGAAGCCGAGCTTCACGCCGTCGAGCGCAGTCCGCGCGGCGATTACCGCAGCCTCACCGCTCTCGATCTGACGACGAGCGGTTACCGACTGGTTCCAAGCGTTGAGAACGGCGGCATCGACGCTGCGACGTGCATCCTCGACGAGGAACTCGGCGGATTGCTGCGCGGCGATGGCTGCACGAACGCGCGAGCCGACTACGCCTTGCGTCAGGATAGGCACGGTCACAGTGATGCCCCCCGAAACCGTGCGCCCGAGATCGCGTACCTGGTAGCCGAGCGGGTTGACGTAGCCGAAGCTGCCCTGAGCGCTGATCACCGGGTGTCGCTCGGCACGCTCTGCCGCGATGCGGTGACGACTTGCCTTCTCGCCGAGGATGGCCTGCCATAGACTCGGGCTCTCCTGACCTGCGATGAGATAGCCGACGTCGACCGAACGCGGCAGACCGGGGAGCGGCGGTGGTGGCTCCAGATCGCCCGGATTGCGCCCGACCACGGCCGCGAAGCGCGAGCGACTTTGTTCAAGGCTCGCCTGCGTCTGCAGCAAGGCGGCGCGAATGATCATCAACTGCGCTTCGGCTTGGGCGATGTCGATGCGAGTGAGGTCGCCCTCCCCCTCGCGCGCGCGCGCCTGCGACACCTGCCGCTCGTAGGATGCAGCTGCTCGGGCCTGAATCGCGGCCAGTTCGGTGTCGCGTCGAACGGAAATGTAGGCGTCGACCACCTGATAGATCGTGCGATTCTCCGCTTCCCGAAGCCGTTCGCGACCGACCAGCACATCGGCTTCCGCCGCCGAAATCTGCGCAGCGGTGCGTCCTCCGCTGCTGAGGAGCTGTGACACCGATAGCGAAGCGCCCATTGAACGCTGTTCGAAGCGTGCGAAACCGGCGTCGAACGCGCTTCGCTGAAGCCGGTCATTGTAGCCGATCGTGGCGGTCGCGTCGGCGCTCATCCGATAGGGTGCGCCAGCCTGCACCACGCTTTCGTCCAACTCGCGGAGCTCGGCACGCTGAGCTTGAAGCGCTGGATTGTGTCGGTATGCCTCGGCGATCGCATCAACCAGCGTCTCGCCGCTGGCCGGAGCGGCACTGGCAAGAAGCATCGCGATCGCACCGGCAAAGCGAAACACTTTCACCTCTCTTTGCAGCCCAATGGGCCATCCATCTTCATGGCTCGCCGAAGGATCGACGATCGTCACTTGCGTCAGGGTTGCGAAGCTCCGCTCTGCTCTCCCTCACATCTTAGAGGCGGAGACGACCCTCGAAGACCTCAAGGTCGCGCTGTCGTTTCTTCGCTGCTTCGTCAGAAATCGTCTCGAATTAGGACGAGATGCGAGCTGCGAAAAAAGCCCGGGCGGTGGGAGAACCGCCCGGGCAGAGGGGAGGGATTTGATCAGGCGTAGAGCTGCACGCCGCCGGACATCGTGCTTGCCATGGCGTCGTAGAGGTAGAAGGATTCCTGGGCGCCGGTCGTTCCCGTAGTGCTGACACCGGCATTTCCAAGAGCATGGTCGAAGTCCACGCTGGCGGCGAACGCCGCCACTGCGCCAGCTGCGACCCTCGACGGCTGATAGCCCGCCTCGTGGATCACGTCGTTGCTGTCGAGATCGGCACCCGAGATGTATGCATACCAGAAGTAGCCGCCACTCTGCCCCATCTGCTGCAGAACCGCCCCGCCATTCTCGCTCAGCTTCAGCTTGTCTCCGGACGCCGTGCCATCCAGCAGCAGTTGCGCGTTGCTAGCGACCTTGACGGTGCCATCGGTACCCATTCCGCGAAGCGCCGTCTGCGTGCCGATCAGATCGCCGCGACTCCAGTCGAGGACCGTGTCGCGACCGCTGGTGCCACGGTTGTCGAACAGGAAGCGATCGTTGCCGGTTCCGCCGAACAGCATGTCGTCGCCAGCACCGCCATTCAGCGTGTCGTCACCACGCATGCCGAACAGCTTGTTGTCGAAACGGTTGCCTATCAGGGTGTCGTTTCCATCGCCCGTAACTGCACCCTCGATGACGCTGTCGCGAGAGAGAGCGAACGCACGCTCACCATCGAACGATGTCGCCTGACCGGCCACCAACGACAGCTTGATGTCCGACGAAACCGCCGCCGCGTTGATCCAGTCGACCCCGCCGTTGGTATCGCTCAACGTCGTGCGGCTGGTCTCGCCCGCGATCGAGGCCATTGTGAAGAACTCGTTCGTATAGGTGTACACGTCGTCGCTCGTCGCCGATGCACCGTAGACGTCCATCTTCATGCTCTGGATCAGGACATCGGCCACGATGTTGAACGGGAAGAAGTTGCCGACCAGAAGACGGTCTTTGAACCCGGCGAATTCCAGCGTCCACGTTCCCTTGCTTTCCACGCCGTGGAAGCCGGTGAAGCCGAACGTGAACTCATCGTCGACCGTCTTAAGTTCCCCATCGGGAACACCTGCCCGCGCGGTGACGAAGGAGGATGTGCCGTCGGGGGCGGTCAATTTGAATTGCGTCGAAGTCAGCCCCATGCGGACCTTCGAAATCTCATCCGGCGCAGCATATGCGTAATTCGATGTCGTCAAGGCATCGAAATTAAACGAGAGATCGAGATGCTCGATGTCGATGTTCTCCCCAAGTTCAAAGGAAACCTTTACCGGCGCATTGATGAAGTCCCGCATCGTGGAGAACAGTCCGTTGTACGGGTCCGACAAGCTGGCGGAATCGATGCGGAGGTTCAGATCGCTTCGAAAGGTCAGATGCTGCTCGTTTGCGGACGTCTTCGCAGCACCGAACAGCGACCACACCTCGGCCATGCGCACTGCATTGTAGGCGTCGACGGCGCCATAGCCGTAATCGTTGCTGTAGTGCATGGCTCCGCCGTTCCAGCCGGCGCTCTTGCCGTTCAAGTGGAACACGTCCTCGTTCAGCGCGGTGTTGTTTATGCTGCCGTCTGGGGCCTCATACCTGACCGCAGTCTGACCCGTCTCAAAGGCGACGGGCATCTTGGCGGAAGCGGCCAGGATGTTGCGCACGTCACGCCATCCGAGATTCTCGTTTGCATCGAGCATGAGCGCGATCGTGCCGGCGACGATCGGCGCCGCGCCCGATGTGCCGCCGAATTGGTCGGTGTAGCCGGAGGACGCGCCGCCCTCCTCGTAGCTCACGCCGTTCGTCGGAACGGTCGTGACCTGACCGGTTCCACCGAGGACGCCGAAGTCGTTGGACGGCGCCGAGACGAGGATGTGCGGCCCGTATTCGCTGTAATAGGAAGACGACCCGTCGACCTCGCGATAGGCCGAGACCGTTACCGCGTGTCGATCCGAGGAATAGCCGATGGCCTGACCCAGGCTGCCGGAGTTGCCGGCCGCCCATACGTCGACCGTGCCGAGGCCGTCCCGGCCGTACTTGGCGTGATAATCCATGATCTCGGCGGTGATCGATGCCCCGTTGCCCGCCGTGCCGCGAGAATTCATGCTCGCGAGCGGCAGAAACAGAACCGACGGACCGTAGCTGTTGTTCGTGACGTCGAAGAGATCGGCGGCCTGCCGGAAGGCGTCCAGATACCCCTGCGCGTTCCCATTAATCGAGATGGCGTTGCCGCCGAGGGTCAGGATGGCGGCACTGGTGATCGATGCCTCGTAGGCGACACCGACACCGCCTTTTCCGTTTTTCTCGGCCGCCACGAGACCCGAAGTGGCGGTGCCATGGGAGTCGCCGTCGGCCGCGCCGCTGATCTGCTGGCCACCAATGGTGACCTCGAGCGACGAATCGTAATTGCCCGCGAGATCCCAATGCTTCACGTCGACGCCGCTGTCATACATGCCGACGTGCACGCCCTTGCCGGTGAAATCGGCCCAGACCGAATCCATGTCACCCAATCGCGTCAGGTGCCACTGCTTTGCCGTGAGCGAGTCACCTGCGACGCTTAGCGGATCGTAGAGATTGAATGCCGTAGTGACGAGCTTGCCCGTCTTGAACTCGTAGGCACGGCGAAGAGGCAGATCGGTCGCCACGTTGGTCTCTCCCTGGAGCGCCGACCTTGGCCGGCTTGCGGAAACTGTCTGGAGCGACATGGCAACGTCGATGTGAGGAACGAACCTCTTTGATCAGCGTTCTTACATGCCTTCCGATAAACAAGACGTCGCTGATCACCGCGCGCCTTAAGGGAATTTCAATTATTTTTCGCCGGTGACCCGGGACCCGCATCTACGGCGAGCTGTCGTCCGATTTCCCTGCCGCTCAGAATGAGCGCCGGTATCCGACCCAAATGGATCGCGGCCTCACCGGCGTGCGCACCGAACCGGCACGGAAGATGCTACCGAAGGCATATCGGGTGTCGCTCACATTCAGGAGGTTGTCGATCGACAGAAGCCACTTGTCGGCGCCGCGTTGAACCTGGCTCTGCAAACCGAGGCGCGTGTAATCGCCCTGCGGCAAGGGCGAGAACAGCTGAAAGGTTCCGTAGGACCGTCCTTCATAGCGTGCCCATAGGTTGACGTTGAGGGAGCCCGCCGGTCCAAGCCCGCGCGTCCAGTTGATGTCCGCGCGGGCGACGACCCCGGCGATGTCGGGTGGACGAACGATCTGGACGAAGGCATTGCCTGGAGCGGCACGCGTCTTGTTGAGAGTTGCGGCGAGATCTATCCGAAGGGCACGAGACAACGGTCCGCCAATGGTGACATGGCCCGACAGTGTCCGCCACTCGCCGATGGCACTGGCGTCGAGACCTACGAAGGCCTCGAGGGTGTCGATCTGGAGATCCCGCCAGCGACTGCCCTCCACCGATGCGCTCGCCACCCAGCCGCCGGCTGGATACCACCGAGCTCCCACATCGACCGTTTCGATCCGCTCGTCCCGACGAGCGTCGGCTTCGCCGTTCAATGACAATGGCGCGACGCTGGGACGCTTTCCCTGCTGGTAGCGGACGTAGGCGGAGAGAGTGGACGAGGGATTGATGACGATCGAGGCCGTCGGCAGAAGCCAATGTTCGCTGCGTCTTCCTGCGCGCGCGCCATAGAACGGGAAGAAGAAGCGGGTCCTGCTACGAGCCAGGACCGCTCGTGCGCCTGCGCTGGCCATCAAAAATGGCGTCAGGCGAACGGACGCTTCCCCGAAAGCCGCGCCTTCCTGCAGTTCGTCATGCACGCTGAGTTCCAAGGGCACCAGATCGTCAACAAGGACACTGCTCGTCCTGCCGGTCGTCTCGACATAGGAAAGGCCGACGACCCATCCCGCGCCGCTCTCCCCCGTCCGGCTGATCCGGGTTTCATGCGTCAGCATCGAATTTCGACGGATCACATCGTTCACCGTCGCCCCCAGCGGCGTCTGTCCGGCGAAACGTTCCTGGAAGTGCTGTGACGAAAGGCCCGTGGCGGAAACGAGGGCGGCCGAGCCGACATGTCCGTTGAGGACGAGGTGCCCCGCGGCATAATCGCTGCCGAAGGGCTCGGCAACCGGACCGAGCTCAGTCAGCCGGCGCGCGCCGATCGTTTCATACTGGATGTCGCCGCTATGGCTTGATTGGACGATGGCGATGGCATCGACCGTCCAGCCTTGGCCAGGCCACCACCGCGCGATGGCGCGCGCGCCGTCGATGCGCACCGAGTTGACGTCCGTGCCGACTGCTGGCTTGTCGATGTAGCCGGGTTCGCTGCGGACGAAGCCGACGGCGCGGATCGACAGATTGTTCGCAATGGGAACGTTGACGGTCGCGTCGAGGTCGGACCCCGAGCCTCCGTGCGAGATCGTGGATACGCCAATGCCCATCGTCGCCGACGCAACGCCCCGCTTGGGCATGACGGGTTGGAGACGGATGATGCCGGCCAGTGACCCGGAGCCGTAAAGCGTCCCCTGCGACCCCTGCGCCACCTCTATCGACTCAATGTCGTACAGTTGCAGGTCGGGGTCGGAGGCGCTGTAGGTCAGTCGCACGTCGCCGAAGTAGAGTCCGGTCAGCGATTGCAAACGCCCGGAGAAACTCGAGTCCGACAGCCCGCGTATGAACAGCTTTTCGCGTCCTGCGCCACGATAGGTGGAGGAGATGATGGTCGAGCGCGTGACGAGCGCCTGCGTCCCCGCCTCAAAGTCGATCGAAGGCGCCTTAAGGATCTCCACACTGCCGGCGAGGTATCGTGCAGGGGTTCCGCGTTTGCTGGCCATCACGATCACGTCGGGCGGCGGCGGTTCGCTGACCGATCGTTGGATCGTTGGGGAGACCGTCTGGCCCGCAAGAGCCGAACGCTTTACGGTCTGGGCCGCGAGCCGCCATGTCGCACGCCCATTGCGGATCGCACGCACACCGGCCGCTCGCGCCAGCGCGCGAATTGCCGCGTCCGCCGTCATCCGGCCGCGGATGGCCACTACGGGCCGCGACCACAAGGCGTCGCCGTCCAAGACGATGTTCGTGGCCGCCTGCTGTGAGAGAAGCTCGGCCGCTCGCCCCAGCGGTCCCGCCGGCAGGGATACGGCACGGTCGGTCGCCCAGGCAGGCGGCGTCGTGATCGCGATCGCCAAACCTCCCAAGCAGGCCGGCACGCGCTTAGTCATCGGGCGGAGAGCGTCCAACCGTCTCCTATTTCGGTGACCTTTACGTCCAGAGCATCACCCAGTTCTTCGGGCCGGTTCCGCACCGTTGACACCAGCAGCGACCCCGTGAAGCGCCTGGCCTCCAGACCTGCCCCTACCGCGACCGGATGGCCAAGAGCCGCAGATAGATCCGATGCGATGAGGGCGAGCGAAGCGGATCTGTAGGTCATCTGGGCTTTGCGCCACTGACCGATTGAAGAGGGCGCGACGTCAAAGAGGCGAGGCGCGCTCCCCGCCTGCAGGAGCACGCCCCGCCCTGCCTTCACCATGACCGGCCTTGCGTCGGACCTGACCATCACCTCGCCTTCGGCCACCGCGACATCGGTCTTTCCGGCAGTCTGGACGACCTCGAAAGCGGTTCCCACGTCGACGATGCGGTACCCACCTGCATCGACGGAGAACGGTTCGGCATCGTCATGCCTGACCGTGAAGACAGCCCGCCCTCGCGCCAACGTCACTTGGCGGGGATGAAGCGGATCGAAGGACAGGCGTGTCCCTCCCGCCAACTCCACGTGGCTGCCGTCACCCAGGACGACGTGACGCGTCTTCCCGGCCACTGAATCGATCACGCGGATCGAGCGCACCTCGCGCTCGGGTGCGAGCAGCAAGATACCCGAAATGCCGGCAGCCAGCGCAGTCGCACCGGCCATGGCCCAGAGACGCCACCTGCGCACTGGCCGTTCAAACGGCAGGATTTCTGCGTCGGTCTCCAATATCTCCGCAGGCTCGGCGACCGTGCCGGAGGACAACATCGCCACGGCGTCGTCTATCATGACGGTGGCACGAAGGTATGCGTCACTGCGCTCCGCATCCCCGTCCAGCCAGCGCGCGAGCCCTTCCCAATCGGAAAAGTCTGGATCCGCGACCCGGACCGCCCAGGCGATGGCGTCCGCTCGGTTAGGGTCAACCATGATGCTCATGCCTGTATGACGACACGACGCGCTTCATCCCTCATCCTCAACCCTGTTCCCCGCGATCGTCCAAGGCATCCAGCGCGCTGTAGGCCCGCCTCAGGTCACCCTCCACGGTGCCAATGCTGACGCCCAGTTCGACAGCGACTTCCCTCTGCGTCAACCCATCGATCCGGTGCCTCTTGAACGTTCGCACCACCCGCTCTCCGAGGAGCGAAATCGCCGCAAGCGCCCGTGTCGCCGTCTCGCGAGCTTCCAACGCGCGATCAGCGCGAGGCTGCTCCGACTGATCTGTGACGTCCGCCCAAGCCTTGTCCCGATGCGCCGACCGGATCGCCGATCGCTTCCAGTCGATCACCAGCGAGTGCGCCATTCGGTACAAGTACGGTTCGACGGTGCGGACCACTCCCTCTTCACGCGGCAGCCGGATCCACATCTCCTGCAGGATGTCGTCGGCACAATCCAACGCGCCAAGACGGCGAACGAAATTGAGGAGGACTGGTCGCAACGCGAGAAACGCGCCCTCGATTTCCGTCAATTGCCCACCTTCTGCCCCGACTTTGGTCACTTTCCCACCCGCTCCGTGCGCCGGGATAATGTCCATCACTGATTTTCCTGGCAATACGGCACGTGCGCCCCGGTGGTACATATTGCTGCAATCCGGCCCACTCTGGAGCAGACACCACCCTCTCCTGCAGACGATGCTCAGGTCCGAACATCGCAAAGACAGCCGAAGCTGCAACACCTACTAAAAAAATCGAATATTGCAATTTAAAGGTCTTTTTTTATATAATTTACCCGAGCATACAATAGATTCTCAAGTATATTGCGACGTCGAAGGCGTTCTTACGCGAATTATTCGTGAGTCGTCACCTCACAACGTGTATCTAGCCCGTTGTCGGGCGCAGGTCGCTTCTTGGCACAGACTCGAGTTTAAACCTCCTTTTGCTACCCGCAACTACCGCCTTAGAGCGAGATCCCGAATGATCGGCAGACTGCGCAAGCGCAAAAAGGCAATGCGGGTTCGCACAACGTGATGATGCCGTACTTGGGTACCGATCACCACCCACCGCACTCTCTGCCCGCCATCCCGTAAAAACTGACAAGAGCTTTGAGGCAAACCGCCGACGGCTCCGTCTTCGTCCTTGAGCGCTGGGTAGGGGCATGACGATGAGGGTGACAGTGTCGGCGGCTGCCGACGGCTGGCTTCATCAATCGGGTTAACGCCTAATTCCAGCGATCAAAGGGGTTGGAATTGGGTGTGTCGCAGTGCCGGTGCGCGACTTCACATTCAATAAACAACAAACAGAAGCCAAGCGGGGGACGAGATGAGGAAAAGTACGATTGTTCTGTTGACGGGTTCATGCCTTGTAGCGGTCGCAACGTCGCCTGCAATCGCGCAGCAAATTCAGCCGCAGGATGTCAAAGCTTCGGACAGCGAGGCGGAATCACTGGATTCGATCTCGCGCTTGAAGTCTGTCGCTATCGGCGGAGAAGCCGCTGGAAACGACGTCATCGTGACCGGAACGCGCATCGTCCGTCCGAACAACAAGTCCGCGGCGCCGATCGTTACGACGACGGCGGCCGAGATCGCGGCGCAGGGAGCCACGACGGTCGAGGAAGTCCTGAACCGGCTTCCCCAGGTGCAGGTCAACGTCGAACAGAATCTCGACTCGTCCGAAGGGCGTCAGCGCATCAAGCTGCGCAGTCTGGGGTACGAGCGGACGCTGATGCTGATCGATGGGCTGCGCTTCGGGCTGCCGAACACGATCGACGTCGGCATCGTGCCGACCATGCTTACCGAACGGGTCGACGTGCTGTCGGGCGGCGCCTCGTCGGTCTACGGCTCGGACGCGGTTTCGGGCGTCGTCAACTTCATCATGAAGAAGAATTTCAAGGGTGTTCGCCTGGACGCCAACTACAGCTTCTTCAACCACCACAACCGCGATGGAGTCGTTGCGGACGCAGCCGACGCGGCGGGCTTCACCTATAACAAGGGCTGGGCGAACGACGGGGCACGCGCCAACATCAGCCTTGCCGCCGGCGTGGGTCTCTTCGACGACCGGGTGAACATCACCACCTATCTAAACTACGCCCATTCCGACGTGCTGCCATTCGCCAATCGGTCGCATTCGGCGTGCGAGATCTCGAAATCGAGCCGAACGGCTGCCCCAACGTGCCTTCGGGCGACCTTCACGGGTGCGGGTACGATCATTCCGCTTTCGGGGCCACGCGCCGGCCAGTTCCTCGTCAACAATCCCGACGGCTCCCGCACCTTCATCCCGATCAACTCGGCACCGGGCACCTCGGCGAACCCGTATGACGACTTCTCGTACCAACGCCAATTCGAGCGCTGGAACACGGGAGGCTTCCTCACGGCGGAGGTCAGTGATGAGGTCGAGTTGTACGCGAGCGTACTCGCCTACCGCGACACCTCCAGCAACACATCGCTCAACAGGACGTTCAACTTCGGCGCGTACGGCACCAACCCGTACCGCGTGAACTGCGACAACCCATTCCTGTCGGGATCCCAATCTCGTGACCTGTGCGGCGGATCGGCGGGCGTAGCCGGCGCCTACGTGCCAATCGATCTGCGATATCGTTTTGACGGGCTTGATCCCGTCACCACCAAATATGTCAACGCCAGCTATCGCATTTCCGCCGGTCTTCGTGGGAACACCAAGGACAATATCTGGCATTACGACATCGCCGGGATGATATCGCGCTCGCAGATCGAAAACTACGGCACTTCATACGTCGACTATGCGCAGCTCAACAACACTCTCGACGTTGTGAACGTGAACGGCGTTCCGACCTGCCGTGTCGGTGGCTCATGCGTGCCCTTCAACGCCTTCGTTCCGTACAGCAGCGATCGGGCGTTGTCGGCTTATCTCTTCAACGACTTCAACCAAGCAGCCACGATAAGAACCCCGCGCCTGCTCCAATTCCTGGGGACGATCAGCGGCGACCTCGGCAAATACGGAATCACGTCGCCGCTGGCCGAGCAAGGTGTGGCCGTCGCCTTGGGCGCGGAGTTCCGGTCCGAACTCGATCGCACGACCCGCAATGCCGCCGCGGCGCAGGCCGCGGTTGGGTCGGAATCGCGCTTCACCCAGAACATCCTCGAGTCCAACGTCGAGGTGCAGGCGCCGCTCGTCGAGGACAAGTCGTGGACGCGCCTCCTTCAGGTCAATGCAGGCTATCGCCTGTCCAAGTACAACCGACTGCAAGGCAGGTTCGACACGTGGAAGGTCGAGGGACTGTGGTCGCCCCTCGACGACATCTCCTTCCGCGGCTCGTACAACAAGTCGCAGCGCGCGCCGGATGCGCGCACGGTGACGGAAGCGCAGGACATCTACACCGAGCAGGGCTTCTTCACCGATCCGTGCGCCCCGCGCGCCAACCCGAGCAATCCGAACGCACCGCGTCTGGCTCCCATCTATACCGTCGAACAGTGTCGCAACACTGGCCTAGCCGATAATCTATACGGCAGCGCCACGCTTCTATGCCCGGGCGCGAACGATACCTGCACCGTCCGGCAGAACGGATACGCCCTCAAACCGGAAACCGGCTACACCACCACCTATGGTGTAGTCCTGCGGCCGCGCTTCCTGAAGGGTTTCGTCCTGTCGGCGGATCGCTGGAAGATCGAGGTGCGCGACGAACTCGCCTTCGTGCAGCCCACCGACTATCTGAACGAGTGTCTCACTTCCGGCCTGGATTACTTCTGCCAGGGCGTGGTGCGCAATCCGGGCACTGGGACGCTGTTCAGCGCATTCGGTCGCAACGTCACCACGGGCTACGTCGTCCGCGGCGTTCGCAACGCCTACCGGTCGCGCTCGGAGGGGATCGACATCCAAGCGCAATACGACCTCGGGCTGGGCAACGTCGGAAAGCTGAACTTCAACCTGAACGGCTCGCTGATGACGTATGTCGGCGGTCAATCCACTCCGACGGCGACACCGCGCAACTGCGTAGGTTATTTCGGCTATGGTTGCGGTGAGAGCATGCCTCGCTGGGCGCACCAGTTCCGTACGACCTGGACCTCGCCGGACCGCAAGACGAATCTCTCGCTGAACTGGCGCCATCGCGGCGGCATGCCTTTGGCCGTCTATGCTCCGGCGGATCGCGGCGTACCCGCACAACCCGACGACACGAAGTGGACCGACTACCCCGGGATCGGTGCGTTCAACTGGTTCGATCTCTCGCTCAGCGTCGACGTGACCAAGGAGATGACGTTCCGCATCATTGCGAACAACATCCTCGATCGTGATCCGCCGCTGGTGCCGAACAGCCGCGAGCGCATCGGACTGCTTCGAACGAACACGATCATGGGCTACGACCTGCTCGGGCGACAGATCGTGGCGGGCGTCTCGCTCCGGCTGTGACGTCCTAATTGCTCGGCGGCTGCCATCCGGCCGCCGAGCACCCGTACATACCGGCGTAACCTGCAATGCTAGCCCCGCTGGGCGGGGCATGTGGGACGCCTGGAGATCAATGAATGTTCGTCAGCCGTAGAATGTTCGCGGGCTTGCCCATGCTTGCCGCACTGCATGCGTTTGCGCCCCGCGCCGCGAATGCCTCGGTGCAAAACCAAGGTGACGAGCGCACACTCACGTCTCTTAGGCTTTGGCTCACCCTTCCGCAGGATCAGCGTGGCCCCGATGACTCAGTCCTAAGGACGCCCCTCGACAGACCGACAGCTGAAGCGGCCGTTCGTCTGCTGGCTGCGGATCGGATGAAACAGCTCATCCGTGCCCATGCCAGCGATGTGTCGGCGAAGCGTCTGAGCATCGGCGACAGGACGATGCGATGGGAGGAGCGCGTATACGGGAGCGAGCCGAAGACCGGCCGCAGCCTTTGGATCTCGCTGCACGGGGGAGGAAACGCTCCGTCAGAGGTCAACGATCAGCAGTGGCAGAACCAGATCCGCCTCTATACGCCCGAGGAAGGTGTCTACATCGCACCTCGAGCACCGACCGACACGTGGAACCTCTGGCACGAGGCCCACATGGACGGTCTGCTGCAGACCCTGATCGATGTTCAAGTCGCAACCAAGCGCGTCGACCCGGAGAAGGTCTACATACTGGGTTATTCGGCGGGAGGTGACGGCGTCTGGCAACTGGCGCCCCGCATGGCCGACCGGTTCGCTGCGGCCGCCACGATGGCGGGGCATCCAGGTGACGCGGCACTACCGTCCCTGAGAAATCTACCCTTCGCGATCTTCATGGGCGGCCGAGATACGGCCTACGACCGGAACGTCTTGGCAGCCACCAAGACCCGTGTGCTCGACGAGCTCGAACGCGCTGATCCGTCCGGATACGTGCACATTAGCCGCATCTATCCCGGTCTTCCGCACTGGATGGATCGACGAGATGCGGAGGCGATCCCTTGGATGGCCCATTTCACTCGTCACACGTGGCCCAAGCGGGTCGTTTGGGTACAGGACGACGTACCGGAACGTCGCTTCTACTGGTTGGAAATCCCGTCGCGAGCAAACGTTAAACCTGGCGACCGGATCGACGCCGTCATCCGGGGACAGAACGTTGATCTCCAAGGCGCCATCCCGGATGGCACAACGCTCAGACTTACCGACGACCTGATGAATTTGGACAAGTCGGTGACGGTGACCGTGAACGGTAAAGTCCGCTTTCGTGGCCGGATAACTCGTACTGCTGGATCGATCTACAAGTCTCTACAGCAACGCGCCGATGTCAGCTCCGCCGCCACCTGCAACATGACCTTGTAAGGGGCATGTGAGGCCGGCTTAAATCGGTTAAATCGATGAGAATCGAGCGCTACAGCAGCAGGCTGGTTGTGCGGATGGGTATTATTAGCTTTGCCGATGCAAATACGTAGCCCACGAATCTTGTTACTTACGCACGCTTGATTCAAATATTGGAGCCCGTGGGCGCTCACAAAATTGTGAGGACGTAATTGGACCGGGACGTTTTGACGGACGCCCAATGGGCAAAGATCGAGCCCTATTGCCTGGGCAGACGCTCTGATCCCGGACGCAGCGGCAGGAACAACCGGCTCTTCGTCGAGGCGGTGTTGTGGATCGTGCGGACGGGCAGACCATGGCGTGATCTGCCGGAGCGGTTCGGAAACTGGAACACGGCGTTCAGGCGCTTTCGGGACTGGCGCGAAGCCGATGTTTTCAGGCGGATCTTCGACGCGCTGTCGGAAGAGCTCGAACTCGAATATGCCATGGTCGATGACGCGATCGTCAAGGTCCGCCGCTACGGACAGGGCGCTCATAGGGGGCTGAGAGCTAGGCCCTCGAGCAATTCACATGCGGCATGAAGACGAAACTGCAGTTTAAACCGACGTTTTGCCTAACCCGTTGCCGCGTCGGAGATGCCCTGGCGGAGTAGGAGCTTGCGCTGCGATGGCGTCGAGGTGCGGCCAGGCGATCGCGGGATCGATGATTGAAGATGCGTCGGAAATCAACATCCTAGTTGCCGAACTGTAGAACCGCAATTCACCGAACGATAGAACCCTGATGCGAGGACCGTCATCTCGCGGCAACCTGCCCGTTCACAGGAACGCGAACCCGGCACGGCAATCTTCACATTGCAGCACGTTATGGAAAGCGGCTTCTCAAGCCAAACGGATGCAAACGCGTCGCCTTCCGCAACTGCATCGCCGATCGCAGCCTAGAGCCCGCGATTGCCATCACTGCAAACTACATCCGACTAGAGTGAATCCCCACACGCCCTAGTGTTATTTTCACATTTACGAAATACACAAGATTCAACGGCCCTTGCTCCACGAGCAAGGCTAAGTCAACCATCCGAGTTCTCAACGTGCTCGCATTTGATTCCCGACGACTCTTTTGTCGGCGACCGAAAAAGCGCGCCTCCAATACTATTTTAGGAAGACGGCCATGGCGAAATGCTCCCTGTCAGTCAGCGACGTCGCCGAGACGCAGAGTTTGACTGACTTCGCCGATCGATTGCGATCGGCGATCATGCCGCAGGCGGAAGTGGAGCTCGACGTATCCGCGGTCGCGGACGCCCACCTCTGGCTGATTCAGCTGATCCTCTGCGCGGCGTTGTCGGCGATGCTGCGCTCGCCGCACAGAACGTCGCTTCGGGAACGCAACAGCTTTCCTCCACCGCCGATCAGATGTCGCAGGGCGCGACCGAGCAAGCGGCCGCAGCCGAGGAGGCGTCCGCTTCGATGGAGCAGATGGCCGCAAACATAAAGCAGAACGCCGACAACGCGGCGCAGACCGAGAAGATCGCTCGCCAGTCGTCGAAGGACGCCGAGGCAAGCGGCATCGCGGTCGAAAAGGCGGTCGGCGCGATGCGAACGATCGCCGAGAAGATCGGCATCGTGCAGGAGATCGCGCGTCAGACCGATCTGCTAGCGCTGAACGCCGCGGTCGAAGCGGCGCGTGCCGGCGAGCACGGCAAGGGCTTCGCGGTTGTCGCTTCGGAGGTGCGCAAGCTGGCCGAACGCAGCCAGAGCGCGGCAGCGGAGATAAGTGCGGTCTCGTCCGACACCGTCGCCGCGGCGGCGCAGGCCGGCGAGATGCTGTCGAGACTGGTCCCGGACATCCGCCGTACCGCAGAACTGGTGACGGAGATCAGCGCTGCATGCCGCGAGCAGGACATCGGCGCCAGCCAGATCAACGAGGCGATCCAGCAGCTGGACACCGTGACTCAGCAGAACGCATCGGCATCCGAGCAGATTTTGTCGACGTCCGAAGAGCTGGCGAACCAGGCTGAGGAGTTGCAGGAGGGCATGGCGTTCTTCCAGATCGACGCCGTCCGCCCGTCCGTCCGCCCCGCCCCCGCAGCCGGAAGCAGGACTGCGCCCAACATCAAGGTGCGCGCGCCTCGGCCCAAGGCGACGATCAAGAGGGCCAAGCCTGGCTCGGTCGCAGATCAGCAATCGCGCGTGCGCGGTTTCGCTCTCGACCTCGCCACCGGCGGGCCGGATAGCGAGGACGCTGAGTTTGGACGGGTGGCATGAGCGTTGCCGGAGACGTCCAGGCGGTCGTGTTCGGCTTGGGACGAGAGAAGTTCGCTTTGCCGGCCGGATCGGTGCGGGAGATTCTCGATCATCGTCACGCCTCAGCCATTCCCAACGGACCGTCGTGGCTGGTCGGGTTGACCGACGTGCGCGATCGGGCGGTGCCGCTGGTGGACCTTCGGGTCCGCCTCGGCCTCGCCGGCGCGGACGCCACACCCGCCACCCGCATACTGGTGGTCGACGTGCCCATCTGCGGAAGGAACCTGACTCTGGGGTTGGTCGTGGATCGGGTCCTCGATGTCAGCAGCTTCCCCGCCGCCGAGATCGAGGCGCCGCCCGACATCGGCGTGCGCTGGCGATCCGAATACATACGGGGCGTCGTACGCCGCCTCGACGGGTTCGTGGTGCTACTTGCGACCGACGGCATCTTCTTGGCGGAAGAGGATGCGCTCGTCCTCCCGGACGTCGCCCGCGCGGCTTGATCCGCACCAAGAAAGGACCATCCCGTGCCGACTATCGCCGATCCCCGCCGCATGGTCGGCAGGGGCAGCCTGTTCTGCGCCCTGATGCTGACCCCTGCGGGCGCAGCCTGGGCGCAGGAAACCAGCGTCACGCCGATCGCCAACGTCCGTCTGCGCTTCGAAGCGATCAGTCAGGACGGCATCCCTAGGAACGCCGATGCGCTTACGGTGCGCGCCCGTCCGGGCGTCATAGTCAAGCGAGACGCGGTCAGCGCGGTGGTCGAGGGAGAAGCCACCATCGCTCTCGACCGGCGCTTCAACGACGGCTTCAACGGCCGTTCGAACCTCCCGCTCATACCGGATGCCGATAACTTCGAGCTGAATCGTCTCGCGCTCCGCTACGACGGCGCATACGGTTCCATCACTGCTGGCCGGCAACTGATCGAACTGGCCGACCAGCGTTTCGTGGGATCGTCGAGCTTCCGCCAGAACCAACAGACGTTCGACTCCGTTCGGCTGCAGGCGAAGCCGACACCGCGCCTTTCGGTCGACGTAACCTACGCCTGGAGCGTTCGGACTCCGATGGGTCGCAAGGGCCACGGCGCGCGACCTGAGTCGATCCCGGGGGACAATGTCTTCGCGCTACTCGGGTATGCCACGCCGATCGGAGCGCTGACCGGCTTCGTCTATCTCATCGATCAGGACGATCCCGCGGTGCAGGGCTATCGGCTGCAGAACCGGAACCTTGGTGCTCGTCTGGTGGGCACCCGAGAATTGTCGCCTGAGCTTCGGCTCTCCTACGTCGCCAGCTATGCATGGCAGAGCAACCATCATCGCAATCCGAATCGTTACAATGCGAATTACTACGTCGGCGAGGTCTCGCTGACGCGCCGGGCGCTGACCGGGAAGGTCGGGTACGAAGTGCGCGGCGCCGACGACGGACGCGATTTCACCAGCTTCCAGACGCCAGAAGGTTCGGCACTCCGGTTCCAAGGCTGGGCAGGCCGGTTCGCGGTCACTCCGCCCGACGGCGTCCGCGATCTTTACGCCGGGATCTCACCCTCCTGGAACACGCACGGGATATTCGAGAAGGTCGGCATCGACCTGACTGGCCATCGCTTCGAAAGCGACAGGCTGATCCGTCATTATGGAAGCGAACTCGACTTGGTGGCCTCGGCGCGGATCGGCGCGATAGCGGTGATGGCGGGCTATGCGGATTACCGTGCGGATCGCTTCGCCACCGATTTCCGACGTGGCTGGCTTTCCGTGGAGTGGAGCCTGTGAGTGCCCCGACCCGTACCCCGTCGGTGCAGGTGGCCGGCGCTCCCGATCCGCTCGGGCGCGACGACTTCACCCGTCTCGCCAAATTCATCTTTGATACCGCAGGCATCAAAATGCCGCTTAACAAGATCACGATGCTGGAAAGCCGCCTTCGCCGCCGGGTGCGCGCGACCGGGACCACCACGATCGCCGGCTATTGCGATTGGCTGTTCGCCAACGACAATCTGGCGGAGGAAACGACGTTCCTCATCAACGCGATCACGACCAACAAGACCGACTTCTTCCGTGAGTCGCACCATTTCGACTATCTTTGCGACACGATCCTGCCCTCAATGAAGGCGGCGGGCAGGGACCATGTTCGCGTGTGGAGCGCCGGCTGTTCGACCGGAGCAGAGCCCTACACCATCGCGATGCTTCTCGACGCGTTCGCCAGCGACCGGCGTGGGCCGAACTATGGCATCCTGGCCACCGACATCGATACGGACGTGCTGGCGGCGGCGCGACGCGGCGTCTTCCACGCGGATGCGATCAACGTGGTGCCGCCAGCGCTGCGTGATCGATACGTCGCGTTCGCCCGCGCGAGCGGGCGTGACGAGGTGCGGATGGTCCCTGATCTGCGTGCCGCTATCGGGTTCGCGCGGCTCAACCTGATGGACGCCGTCTATCCGGTCGGCGACGCGATGGACCTGATCTTCTGTCGGAACGTGCTGATCTATTTCGACCGCGAGACGCAGGAGCGCGTCGTGCGCAAGCTCGTCGCCCGGCTGCGGCACGGTGGGCACCTGTTTCTGGGCCATGCCGAATCGATCGCCGGGATTGACCTTCCGCTCCTCACGGTGGCGAACACCGTCTTCCAGCGGACCTGAACGATGCTCGCATGCGAGAGAACCCGTGTCCTCATCATCGACGACAATCCCAGCCTCCGCCAAGTGATGATCGCGATCCTGTCCACCGATCAGGGCACCGAGGTGATCGCCGCCGCGGCGGATCCTTTCGCGGCCACGCGCCGCATCCAGAGCGAGGTGCCCGACTTAATCACGCTCGACGTAGAGAAGCCGCGGATGGACGGCATCACGTTCCTGCGCAAGCTGGCGACGCAATAACCGATAATCGTCGTGGTGTGTTCGTCGCTGGTCGAGGGTAGATCGAAGACGCTGCTGGTGGCGTTGGAAGCCGGCGCCGTCTGCATCATTCTGAACCGCGAGCCGACGCGGCCGAAAGACTGGCGGCGACCCATCTGCGAGACGGTGTAGGAGGCCGCCAGGGCTCGGCGCGCGCTGCGCCGCCGCGGCGAAGCGTCGGTCGAACGGCTGACGGTCGGTGCGGTGCTACCCCCGACAACCGGGCGCGCGATGAGCCGAACGACGGAGATGGTGACCTGGGCCACGCGGCGGGAGACGTTGCGGCGGGCCGCGTGGCCGGGCTACTACGCCAACGGATGAGGTTCGCTCAGTATCTCGAGGGCTTCGCACCCGCAGAAGGTCTCCTCGACCTCATGCACACGACGCCCGTCGGCTTGGGAACCCGCATCTTGGTGGAGGGTAGTCTTCGACCGCGTGCCTGCACTGAATACGGCATCGACCTCGTTTATCTGTTCTATGGCAGGCCGGCCTTTAAGCCGCTCCCTGGTCTCCATGCCAACGGTATGGATGAGATGATGCCCATGTGCCTGGTCATCGACCCTGCTCTGCTCGGGGACGCGATCCGGATACTGCCCTTCGATAGCGGCGGCTATGGCCGATATTCGGCTCACATCGGCCCTCTTTTGACCCGGTCGGACTTCGAGCTCGGGCCTGGCAAAGGCACCCCGATGCGTCTGGTCAGAGCCTTTTTCGAAACGAACGGCAATTATTTCCGTCAACGCATGACCGCGGGTGCGACGACGATCCCCGTGTCGCACGGCGAAGCCCGGGCCTTCGCTCGGCTCGCCAACGATGCGGCACTCGCCGACGACGATGATCGGCGCTCAACGATAGAAGTACAGATAGATCGGTCGATCCCGCTGTCGTCCGCCCTTCGCGCGGTAGTCGGCCCCCCATCGTTGCTGTCCGATCCCGAGGTGACCGGCACGCTCGCGTCAATGCCGTCCGTCACGCAGATCACCTATGAGACGTTTGGCCGACAACAGCCCTCCGCATATACGGCTCTCCTATACGACCACGTTCGACGTTACCTGGTCGATCAGGGAGTCATGGCATGAGCGCCGCCGCTTCCCGCGAGTTGATCGGCCTTGTCGATGCCAGCGGCATCTCCGTAGGATTCCTCGTGCCTATATTTGCCGGCGGTGGCGGGAACGCCCCCGTCGTTCAAATGCTGGACCCACAAGGTGCGATCTTCGGTTTCGAACCGTACGAAGTGCCGGACGCGCCGAAATTGCCATCTCCACCTTGGAAGGCGACGATCGGCGATCCGGGCGTTCTCGCGTTTGCTTTCGGGCGCGACGATGTTCTGCTGGTCTCCGGTCGACACGGTTTGGACCAGCTAGCAGGCAGGATGGAAGATCCGCTGTTTGCTGATCGTCCGATGCTCGGCATGGAACTGGCTGATCTGCTAGGAAGAGGAGACCTCCGCGAGCAATTCGCAGCTGAAGTCCACTCTGCGATGGCACGATCCTCCGCCGATGCGGCGAACCGCTGGCGGGATCTCAGCGTACTCACGACCGACGTCAGGCGCGAACTCGCGTCGAAAGGGACGGCCGGCGATAAGCCCGCGAGCGCTGTCGTGGCCCGGGTTCGGAGCGGTCGGATAGAGCTTCTTGGTCTTCCACAGCAGATGTCCAGAGGCACGAGGGACGCTCTCCGGCACGCAGCGCTGACCGTGGTCGGGCGCCTCGCCCGCCTCTACCCCGCACCCGAAGCGGGTTGGCGGGTCGTCCTCAATGGCCCTCTCACCCCCGCCCCGCGAGCGCCACGGGACGCTGCCTTGCTCGTCGCGACCTGGAATGAAGATCGAGACGGGCTGAGGGGACCTTGGCCTCCGACGCCGCAACTGGTCGTGCATCACGACGCCAGTGATCTTTTCTCAAGCAGTCCGGACGACTTCGCAAGATCCCTGGAAAACGAGGGTCTCCCGTTGTTCGTCGTGCATGATGCAAAGAATGGCGATGCCGTGCCGAAAGCCCGGCGGGAGTGGTCCATTTCAGATGTGCACGGGATAGCAGTCGGAAGTCCGCGTGCATGCACATCCGGACGAACCCGTGAGGCGGGACGAGGGACGACCCTCATCCCGATCACCGGCATTCGCGGGGCCTCGGGTTCCGAGCGCAGCCTCGTCAACGCGATCCGTCTCGCGATCGCCGTTGAGGTCGAGCAGCGCCGCAGCGGACGGCGTTCTCTCGGCTCCCGCGTACTGCTGCGATCGCGCGTGGCGAGACCTACCGTCTCGAAAGAAACTTGGGCGGCGCTCTACGATAAAGCCTTCGGCATGGGACTGGCTCCCTGGTCCGCTCTGCGGATTATGCCCGGGATCGGGAAGGCTGATCGTCAAGACCCTGCCGCCGAAGCACTTCTAGGGGAATTGGAGCCACTCTACGGAGGGTTGATCGATGAGACGCTCAGATCGATGCCGCACACCTTCGCACTTCTGGTCGACAGCAAACCGCGCTCTCCCAAATATGACGTCAGGCATAAGCAGGCTGTGACCCAGCTCTTGGCGCGACAGCAGTGGGGAGTTACCGACCGTGACTTCCGACGTGCCGAGGCCCAGATCTCCGTCCATGGGCGACTCGCCGAGTTCGACCTCCTCTTCGCAGGTACGGCCACACGACCGGCCGATCAGGACAGGACCGACCTTTTTCGGCTCGACTTGAGGCGCGTACGGACTGTTATGGTGACCTGTGCAGCTAGCCCCACCGCCGTTCTAGAACAGCTTACCGAGACCGGGGTGCTGCCTGTCGATGTTCGTGACCTGGTCGATTTCGATGCGGCGCATTCCAGTGCGCTGACGATCCTCGGTTCGCAACTTCGCCGCATGGTGACGGGCCTACCCTCGCGCACCCGCACGCGCTTCATCGCGTTCGCCGCCATGCAGGCGTTCATGGCAGACCGCATCTCGGGCGGAGACGCGTCCTCGCTCCTCGCCATGCTGGAAGGCGCGCGGCTTGGGCGGGAGTTTCAACTCCTCCTCCGATCGACCCGCGGTCAACCGGGTACGGCAACCTTCGAGGTGCGCACGTTCGACACGGTCGGCAATCGCTTCTCCGAGCCACGCTTCGCAGGCATCAATCGCTTTCGGATGTCCTTGGCAGCGGACGGAGCCAGCATCGACCTATCGAACCGCGGTCTTATCTCGCACGGCGACTGAACGGCCGTAGCCTTCATGTCGTGCACCCCAATGACTCCTTATTTCGCGTATTGGCTCCGGCTTTCGGTCTGACCAACGTGAGATCGACGAAAGCTCCCAAACGTCGCAGCCTTGCAGCCGATGTTGATTGCTTCAGTCCGCCACGCTGCCGGGTTCGGCGCTCTTTGTCTCCAATGCCGCACTGCGATTTGCAAGGCGATCTTGCCTACCTCAGCGAACTTATGCACCTTGTACGAAATTTCGAATCGCGGGGGCGCTGGATTTCGTAATCGGTTGGGGGAAAGCATGAGGAAGGGTTTTCTACTTGCTCTAACGGCGGCTGTATCTGGTTGCGCGCGCATACCACCGGTCGACTTCAGCTATTACCCCGCCAAGGGATCGGCGGCCGTCGCGGTGATCCAGTCCTATGACTGTTCGGCTGACAAGAAGCGGTTGGTGGTCGCCACCACTCCACCGGTGGTGACGACGCAGTATGTCGCGGATCACGACAACGGTCCTTGGACCGTGGAGATCAGCAAGGCGCAAGCTGATCTCAATGACACCGACTTTTCGATCTCCTTCTACGACGATGGGCGTCTCAAGGGGGTCAACTCGGTATCCACCGGTCAGGGGGAGGCGCTGCTCAAGGGCGCTATCAGTCTGATCGGTGCCGTGCTTCCGCTCGTCGGCGGCACCGGCGGCGAAGCCCCAGACGCCGATTTGCCGGAATGCGCCATCATCGCCAACTGGGGCAAGGGAAAGCCGGTCACGCTGATGTTCAGTGCTGCGATCGACTTCTCCAAGGACCGTGACTCAGGGCCGATCAACCTGAACGTCAGCTCCGACGGAAAGCGGCTGCTCGAGGAGCTTGGCGCCAAGGGGACCGTCGTCGCGCCTCAAGTCATTCTGACCGCCAAGACGAACCCGATCCTGCCGGCGATCGGAATGGTCAAGAAGGAGGATGGCTTCATCCCTCTGAAGCTCCAGAAGGTGCTGCCGGGCCTTTTGGAGGTTACGATAGATGGATCTGCGATCTGGGCCGGAGCCGTCCTCGTTCCAACGGCGGAATGGTACGATCTGCCCATTCCAAAGGCGGCCCTTTTCGGGAAAACGAGCATGGTGCTGGACGTCGCCGAGTCGGGTGTCGTCACGAAGGCGCAGTATGCCAGTACCAGCGGCGCACCGGGGGCGCTCAACGTCTTGAACTCAGCGGCGACCGCAGCCACCCCTGACAGTGCGGCCACCAAGGCGGCGGAGCTGAAGGGACAGGCCGACCTGATCGTGCAATCGCAGCGATTGGCTCGGTGCCGTGCGCAGCCAGATCAGTGCCAATAGATCGATCGCATATTCCCGATTGGCTCGGTCCGATCATCGAGGTCGCCGGTCCGCCCAACATCCTGCTCGACGTACGCGTGGGTCGGCCTTTGCAGGCCCGCATGCCTCCGCAGCGACTTTCAAACTGGTGTTGGGCGGCGACGACATCGTGCATTCGCGACTTCTACGGTGAAAAGGATGCGGGCGAACCGTGCGAGATAGCCACTGCTTGGCTCGGTTTTCCGTGCTGCCCGCCGGATGCGGATGCGTCACCGAACAACAAGAACAGACAGTACGACCTTAGCAGAGCCCTAGGCAAGAACATCGCGAAGGTGACAGGACCGGCCGACTTCGACACCGTCAAGAATCAAGTGCTCGCCAAACGACCACTCTGCTGCGTGATCCGTTGGCCTAGCGGTGACCAACACTTCAATGTTATAGTCGACTTCGATGAGAAATCCGGGGAAGTTCTAGTAAGAGATCCAAAGTTTGGTGAGTGCCAAATTCCCATTGATGAGTTCAGTTCGCGCTATCGCGGAACCGGCAAATGGATGCACACCCTACTTACGCAACCGAGGCCATAACCTTGCCGGTCGTTCCTCACGAAACCCCCGACGGTCTGAGGGATATGGTATTGGCAGCGATCAGCAAGCGACTGCTCGCGCGAAGTATCCAAGACCTGCGCGGTCCGCTGGGGGTAACTAGCGGCATACCTAGACTCGCCCTGCCCTTCGCCGCCAGCGTGACATGGCAAAAGGCGGAGCTGGTGGCATGGGACTTTCTCGTCATCGGGAGCGAGGAAGCGATGATGGCCACTGCCATGGTGCCCCGCCAAGGGGCTGCCGCGTTCGGAGGCGTGGTTCGCGGCACCCTTCCCGACGAAGTCTTGACCATCTCCAGAAAGGCTACCCAAGTGCTTGGCGCCTCGAGATCAGCCTACCGACCCTATTTGCTCGAGGCGAGCTGGGCAGGTATGATCGCTATGGTATTCAGGTCGGACGGCGGCCGGTTCCTCCATGCTGAGATGCTTCCATCTAGGAAGCCTCAAGGCGGCTCCGTCCGTCTCGTCGGTGGCATACGATCCTTGCTTCAAACTCTTCGGATCACCGCGCGGGAGCTGCAGGCGCACAGGGTAGATGCACATTTTGCGATCGACGAAGGCTAGCAACCACCTTCGCGCTGGCAGTTGACAGTCGACGTTGCTCGGCTCTTCTTCTGGAGGGATAGACGAAGGCGAGTTCCTATAACCCGCTTGATCAGTGATCCCGGCGGTGAAATCTCCTATCTAGCGCCAATTCGTCGCGACGTCGCCGTTCGCAGGTGTCACCAGCAAGAGTGCATACGTGAAGAGACTTCGAAATACAGGCTCGATCCATCCTTTGAGTCCGCTCACGACGACGTTCCGCCGGAGATCATGTCGACAGGGCCCGACCCGGAGCATGTCCGCATCTTCAAGCAGATGCAGGCTTGCAGTCGCCACGGTCTCGTGGTCCCGGTTGGATGCGACTACATGTATCATGCAGCCGGAAAATTCAGGTCTTGCCGACTGACGACAATCGGCGCTCATTACCAGAAGCTCACCCAAGCGAAGCTGCTCTTACGAATCAGGGAGACAGGCCATGCGCAAGTACGTCATCGTTCGAAAACCTGACGCCACGCGGGGCGGCGGAGGATCTCGGGGGCTCGAGACGCTTGGAGTGGAACGGCCGAGCCCGATTGCCTACGAGCGACTTACGGAGCGGGATGCCGCCTCGATTGCTGCGGACCCCGAAGTGGAAGCCGTCGCTCCGGCCATGCCCACCAAGCTGATCCGGCCACTTGCCGCCGACGGTTCCCTGACGACCCAGGCTTGGGGTTTGGATGCTGTTGGTGCCCGACTTTCCGGATTCACCGGACAGGGAGTCACGGTTGCGATCCTCGACACTGGGATCGACGCCTCCCATCCGGCCTTCAAGGATATGGAGCTCGAACAACGGGACTTCAGCGGCGATGGCGACGGTGACAGGCAGGGCCACGGCACCCACTGCGCGGGAACGGTCTTCGGTCGTGATGTAGATGGAATTCGCATTGGAGTTGCACCCGGGATTCAACGCGCGCTCATCGGAAAGGTCCTTGGTGACACCGGCGGCGGCGATGCGGAGATGATCTTGGACGGGATCAACTGGGCGCTGTCGCGAGGAGCTAACGTCATATCGATGTCGCTGGGTTTTGACTTTCCTGGAATGGTCGCCAGTTGGCTCAAGGAAGACTGGCCTCCCGAACTGGCCACCTCCAATGCGCTTGAGGCCTTCAGAGTAAACCTGCGCGCTTTCGACGCCGTGATGAATTTGACGAAGGCTCGCGGCGGGCTTGGTGGTGGGGCGTTGATCGTAGCCGCGTCGGGAAATGAGAGCCGCCGCCAGGATCATCCCAACTGGCGCATCGCAGCGTCGCTTCCGGCAGCCGCGGACGACGTAATCTCAGTCGCGGCGGTCGGTCAGGATGGCGACCGTCTTTCGGTGGCGAGCTTCTCCAACAGCAGGGCGCTGGTCAGCGCTCCTGGAGTGGACATCGTCTCCGCTCGAGCAGGAGGTGGCCTGATCGCGCTCAGCGGCACGAGCATGGCGTGTCCCCACGTGGCTGGCGTGGCTGCATTATGGTGGGAGGCGATCCAAAGGGGTGGAAGGACGCCATCTCCCACGAACGTTCGCGCGGCACTTATCGACAAGGCCCTTCGAGACGAACTAGAGGACTACGCGGAGATCGATTTCGGGCAAGGCCTCGTCTCTGCTCCATGAGCAGCAGCTAGTCAGACCTAAGAGGATCGGATGACGTGGGATCGGAACGGTATCGACGGGAACTTGCCACACTGACGAAGAACATCGGCAAGCTCCGTTCCGAGATCGCCAAGCATGAGGAGAAGGTTCTCGCTGCTCGCTCCAGAGTCGCGAGACTTCGCGCGTCCGAACAGCGGACGTCCTCGAAGGCAACCAAGGACAGCTATCGTCGGCAAGCCGATACGGATGACAAGAAAGCTGCCGCCGTGGAGAGGGTCATCGGTACGCTAACAGCCAATCTCGCAGAATTGCTTACCAAGCAGGGACAAAAGGAAGAGAGCCTTCGGATTGCCGAGCGGACGGAGCAGAAGATACGTGATCGCGACGCGGACGCACTCGCCCGCAAGGAGAAGGCAGCGGAGATGGCTCGCGAAAGGGCCGAGAAAACGCGACAGGCCAATGAGAAGGCGTTGCAGCGGAGACAGGATCGCGAGAATCTCCGGAGGCGACGAACAGACTTGGAGCACGCTCGAGAGATAGGTCGACTTTCAAGCAAAACCGTCCGTCACATCCTCGTTCGTCCTCCCGAACCGGATTTGCTCCGGATCCTTTACCTGACCGCTAGTCCCGTCACCCATGGGCTTGAGCACTTGCGCGTCGATGTGGAGGTCAATCATGTGTTGAAAGCTTTGCGTTCCGCCAAGCACGCAAGGCTCATCGACTTTCAGCACCGTCCCGCCGCCACGGTGCAGGATCTCACCGATGGGCTCAACGACGTGCGACCGCACGTGGTCCACTTTTCCGGTCACGCCGGCGATGGCCTTCTATTCGACCGGGCCGATTGCCAAGGAGCCGCCGACCAGCTCCTGCGGTACGAAGCCGTGGCAAACCTGCTGGAGGCTACGGATCAGAGACCGAAGCTCGTAGTATTAAACGCCTGCGACACGGTGCGCGGGGTCGAGCGTCTGCTCGAGGTCGCACCTGTAGTGATCGCTACGAGCGACGCAATTGGCGATGCTGCTTCAACGATTTTCGCCGTCAACTTCTACGCCGCTATAGCAGCTGCTCAGAGCATCGGCCATGCCGCGGATCAGGCTCGCGAGATGGTGGCCTCCGCGCTGCAGTTGGGCCGCGATATGCTCACCGTCGCGACGGCAGAAGGCGTGGACGCCAGAGCAGTCACACTGATCCGACCCGCAGATAAGCCGCGATGCAAGTCGAGGAAACTTTCGACTGCGATCCTGCTGACTGACACGTTTCTCAAGGGCGACAATGGGCTCTCTGAGGTGCAAGAGGTGAAGAGGTTTTGAGGATGGAAGTCGATTCGCAGGAGAGTTTCGCTGGTCGCTAGGAGTGCGATCCAGCTATATCGCCGCCGCAGTCCCGAGCCTGCAATGATGCGACGAAAGAGGAAAACGGCGATCGTAAATCACCTATCTCTCTGAACTCCGTGCTGGGGCCCCTGATACGTAGGGTGATCACGTTCAAAATCTCACTTCTCAGACCACCCATGTCCTTCAATGTTTCCGACATAGGCTCAATAAATGGACACGTCCAAATCTATCGACATCGATCAAAAACGCGGACTCTGCGGCGTCAAGCCGCACATCTGGGCGCAATCGGGTGAGTTTCCTCTCCGACTTCTTTCTGATCGTCACTTCGAAATTCTCTGCCGCGACCTTCTCAAAGTCCAGGCAGAGGAAACCAATCTCTATGACGAAGTCATGCTGCTTCCTTCCGGATCAGACAAGGGCCGAGACATTCTGCTGCTGGGCCCGAACGGCACTCACGCGATCGTACAATGCAAGCGGTTGGCGACGAACCTCTCGAAGGATCAGATCCTCGGCGAGATAATTAAGTTCGGCCTGCATGCAGTAAGGGACTGCAGTATTTTCCCAATCGGCGAGAAACCAGAATACCGCTTTTGGACTGCAACAGGCATCTCCAAGGCGGCCGCAAAGCTCTTCGAATCCGAACATGCATGGCATGAGGCCCTCAGCAGCGGAGGGCGCGCGCTGATAAATGCCACACGCAACAAGTACGTAGCGCTGTCATCTTCCGGATCGCCGCCAACCGATGAGGCTGAAAATCAGCAAGCACTCAAATTGGCGGCCCTCCTTCGTCCCGTGCACGTAGGTGCCGAACAGATAAACCTTCTCCTCTCGCGACATGGGGATGTACGTCGGCTTCACTTCCGTAGCCCCGAAGACGGGCCTCAACGGGCCACCACGAGAGAAGTGGAGACCTTGCTGACCTCTCGGCGAGAGCGGGTTCTGAGGAAGTTGGCCGCGCACAACGATCCCTACGTGCCGCGAGAGGGCCTGCAGGAAGCGTTCGACGATTTCCTTCAATCTGAATGCCGCGGCTTCTCGCTGATCGGTGCCTCCGGCCAAGGCAAGTCCAGTTGGGCATGCAAAGTCCTGACGGATCCCCCTCCCACTACGCAGTGGAAGTGATCCTCGTCTCCGATATTGCTGAAACCGATCAGCACGTGGGCTCCACATTGGCCCGGCAGCTCATGGCCGAGCGAATGCGATCGGTGCCCACCTACGATATCGGGCAGTCAGTGCTGGATTGGCTCGATGCAGACAATCGCATCATCGTTGTCGATGGCCTCGACCGCGCCGGAGCTAAAGTCCGCCCGAAACTGGCGGAATGGATCGACAACACCATCAATTTGCTCAGGGGAACGACGAATAAACTGGTTCTTACCTCTCGCCCGGAAAGCTGGAATCTGCTCGCCAGGCGCTCAAGCGAACTGCTCGGAGAGATTTATTTAAACTCGGGTGAGGGGCAACCTATTCCTGTCAGCGTCAGACTGGGGCAGATCACTTTAAAGGAGAGAGCCGGGCTCTATCAGGCGTACGGCATAGAGCCGAGCCGGCAACCAGGTCGTGCACTCACCGCTCCATCGCTGATCCGGCAGCTCGCTCACCTACAAGCGGGTCGGCAAGGCGAGACCATCTCGCGAGCGGATATTCTGGAGAAGGAACTGGCGGCGCTGAGAATCGAGCTGGAAGATGCAGACGTCGGCGAATCCGCGGTGCCACTGCTGCTCGCTCGACTGCAGGAACAGCTGGCGGAGACGGGTGAGGGATGGATCGAGCTCAAAAGACTGATCGCCGAACCCGGCAACCTTCAGCCAGCAGTAGATTACCTCCTGCGCCGCAATCTGGCGTCGCTCTCAACAACCGCTTGCGACATCCGTCTCGAGCCCGACGACGTCATCGAGGCGATGATGGCCAAAGGTCTCGACGTGTCCAAGGCTATCTCGCACCTGACAGCCGGCCGTCGGCATCCTCTCCTCATGGGAGCCATGTCTCTCATGGTGGCAGGCATTGAAGAGGCCTCCCTTGACGGCGCGAGATCAGTGATCAAGCAGATCCTTGATTCACAAAAATCCACAAACTTGCGATTGAACATAATTTTCAGGTTGGCGACCGACCTCCGAAACTTCTCCACAGTTCGATCCATAATGGAGTCCGAATTATTAAAATTCAAAAGATCGAACCATTTGACTTACGGATGCGAAATTGAAGACTTCTTTGGCGAAAGCACTGCCCCCGTAGCCGACCTCCTTGAGATAATCTGGATTCTCATTGATGGTGAGGATGCTAAGGATTGGCGCAGCCTGTATTGGTTTGAACCCAAGTATCCTGGCCGCTTGATCACACCGGTGACGCGGGCCCTGACGGGCATGGTCAAGCGCTCGCCGACAGCCGCCCTGCCCTTCCTGCTCGAACGTTCCCGGTCGGATAGCACTCTGCAAGTCGAAGCGGCAACTTTCCTCCTCCGCGAAGCCGCTTTGCTAGCACCCTTGGAGACGCTTCGCGCCTCATATGCGCACTCGCGCAGCTTCGGCCCGGTCATGTTCAAGCAGATCATGATGTCGATACCGGGACCGGCGCTCGAGTTCCTCGCCTTTGAGGAAGTCGGAGACATGAACCGTAGGAATGTTGCCGAGTGGGCCTACTTCCTCTCGATGGGCAGCAGGCCAACGGAGCGACCAGGCAGCGTCGATCCTGCGGTAATCGTCAAGGCATTGGATGCCCTGCTTGACGGTCCCTGGAGGGATGACGAGCGGGTCATCCTCCTCATCGGGCGGCTTTCGGCGAGGGCGGACGACGATTTAAGATGCGACCTCATCAGTCGCTGGGACGCCGTACCGCCTGCCCAATTCTGGGAAGCGTTCCGTGTCGCTGGAGAGGGACGAATGGCTCTCTTGGAGCGCTTCATGTTCGTATCGCACGATCAGAGACGGCACGAAGCGGCTCTGAATCCATTTTCACCAGGCCCGCTCGCTAATGGCGAATTGGACGCGATTGTCGACCTCCTTCGCCGATATCGCCTGTTGGGGGTCGAGCAGGAGGTGCTTGTGGCCAAGGCGGTCGAATGGCTGCTGTTCGCGGAGGAATTGCGCTCCTCTGGCCGTGAGGCGATGGACGAACTGGCGATGGAGATCGCGAACTCGGTTAACGGTGAAGCGCGCCTACAACTGATCTACTATGCTGCTGGCGCATCTTCCGGAGCGATGCCTGCTATCCGGAGACGCAGGGAAGCGCTTCTTGTCGCGCTCGTCGCCATTGAAGATGGCTCGAATCTTCGCGAGCTCTTGTTGAAGCTCGCGGAGGTACACCGCATACGGCCCGAACACGTACGGCATGGCATGAAGCTCGTAGCTTCGCTCGGCTGGGACCGGGTTGAGGCTGAGCTGCAGGAGATCGAACTTCTGCCGTTCGTCACCGATTACCTCGAACGATTACGCGATCATCATGCTTATAAACCGGCCGATGGGACGTAGTCGCATGATCTTCCTGGATCGCTCCAGTGCGGCTCGGTGGTAAAGCTTCGATATTCCAATCGATCGTATATGATCATGTCTCTGGTGAAGACTTCGCAACGAGCTGCGCCTAGCGCTACGATCGTGAGAGTGGCGCTAAGAACGACTGGGAGTTTCGACAATAGATGCGCCTCCGGCGCGAAGCTGCTGCGGAATCTACATTAAATGCTACCGAAGGAGTTTGCGGCGGCACACTGGGCTACGCGTTGCAAACATCCCTTTGAGCCGGACATGCTCGCAGTTTACTTCGCTCAGAGGCTCGGTAGGCTCGTCGAGGCTGCGCTTATCGGCTATGATGGTATGCGTCCGGCCTAAGCCATCGCAGCCGAAAAGCAGCCCTTCCGCAGTCATTTAACCTCAAACGCCCGATGGAGTGCCAGAACCCGCTGTCGCTAACGTCTGCAATTTGGCCCAGACTTTAACAATGTCGCTCGCGGCACTCCTGCCGGGCAACAGCCGATCGGCCCATGCGCGAGCAGACACGCCGAGGCGCGGTGATCTCATTTGGAAAGTCGTACTATGGCTAAGAACGCACCGACCGCACCAGCGGCTGCGACGAACACAGACAGGAAGAGATCGCCGATCAGGTCGATAGGCTCTGTCATATCGTCGCATTGTGGTCGGCAATGAACGCGCTGCGCGCCTTTGCTCTGGGCAGACCAAACTGGACCTTTGCCAGTGACGACTGTGGTGTGAGCGCGCCGCGGCCATGTACACGCTGCTGAAAACCTGCCGGCTCAACGCGGTGAATCGGCAGGAGTGGCTTGCCGACGTGCTTGATCGCATCGGAAAGGGTCATCCCCTCAAGCGCGACTATGTCCGGGGAAACCTGCGCCCGACGCTCGAACCGTCATCGAGCACCTGCCTGCCTGGCTGGATCACTACAACGAGGTCAACCCGCACAAGGCGCTGGGCTACCGGTCGCCCCGCGAGTCCATCAACCAAATTCGCGACGCCCCGTCAGGCATTTAGGGGGCAACAACATCGATCGTCTCAAGTGTCGGCTTGTGGGCGAAAGCCGATCAACGCAGCAGATTGTTAAGGTACGTCGCCAGCCGCACGCCGCCTTTCTCCAGCTGCAGCTCCAGCCGCGGTGTGTTGTCGTAGACGTAGCGATAGCTGAGCGCCGTGTCGCCGGCCGGCGGGTATATCTGATCGCGGACCGCGACATTGTCGGCCAGCCACACCGCCGGATCGGCCGACGACCACGCCTTCAAGTCGGCGGGGGTGATGCGCGCGTTCAGCCACGTCGACAGCTCCCAGAATGACAGCTGCTCGTCGTCGACCAGCAGCGAATCCCAGACGCTGTGCAGGTTGGTCGGCTTCCCGAACCACGTCACCTTGCGGCCGTTGCCGCCGCGATCGGTGCCGTTGCCGCTGTGGAGCGGCTGCGCGAGATCGCCGCAGATATGGATGATGAAGCGCAACGCCATGCGCTTATTCTCGGCCGACTCCTTGCGGTCGCGCAGCGTGGCGCTGAACCGCTTCAGCGCGGTGACCGCGTCGCCCTCCGCCGGCGCCCCGACCTCGGCATAGATCTTGCCGGCTGGGATGGTCACGTAATGCCATGCGCTGGCGGTATTCTGCCAGAACGGCGCGGGATCAGACTTCATGAAGTCGGGCCAGTTCGACGCCTCGGCCATCGTTTCGGTGCCGAGGATGCGCTTCACCGCGGCGCGCGCCTTGCTGCTAAGATGCGCGTCGGCGATCTGGCCGACGACGCGGTGGCCGGTTTTCCCCCACGCAAAGGCGGGGGAGGGCGAAAGGGCGCCGGCGGCGGCGCAGAAGGCCAAGAAAGTACGCATGCCGCGCGCTTGACGCGCCAAGGTGGCGCTTTCGTGTCCGTTCTTTCGATAGTCCTCTCGTCGAGCTATCCGCGCGCTTGCGGGTACACCGCGAGTATTATGGGGAATGTGGGGCGATCGGCGCAGAGGCAGAGCGGGGACCGGGGCGGAGGATGTCTCCGCCTCAATGTCCAGCATAGATGGAAGCGGAGCAAAGGCTCCGAAAGGAGGGCGGCTGGTGCCGCCGCGACCAGCTTCCCCCTTCCTCAAGAAGACCTGAGATTCAGGAACCCTGTCGCTGGACAGATAGCGCCTATGGTGCCGCAGCGCGCACGGCCGCCTGATGTGCCCCGACGCCGGCCAAGACGCCAGCGGCAGAGGCAAGCGTGGCATTGTGCATTGGCATGGCCGCATCACCCGCCGCCCAGACGCCGGGTACCGTGGTGGCGCCCCATTGGTCGACCTTGACGTAGGGGCCGGTAGGCCCACCCTCGTGCGCGCACCCGAGTAGGTCCGCGAGCGGCGACGCGGGTCTGGTGTGCGGTGCCGTAAATACAGCCGCCAACTGTACGAAGCGTCCATCGGCCAGCCGCACGCCGCTCAATGCGGGTGCCTCGCCAAGCAGCTCGACGACGGGTGTTCGCTCGACGATGATGCCCCGCGCGGTTAGGGCCTGGAGATCAGCTGCCTCCGGCTCGAACTCGCCCTGCGTGAAATAGGTGGTCGGCCCCCAATCGGGAACGAGGATGGCTTGATGAGCCGACAGGGGATGGGACGCAATGACGCCGAGTGGATGATCGCTCATCTCGTATCCGTGGCAATAGGGGCAATGAAGCACGGTTGCGCCCCACCGCTCCCTCATCCCGGCGATTGTCGGCAATTCGTCGGCCACACCGGTCGCCAGAACAAGGCGTCGGGCGAGGCGCTCGCCGCCCGTGCCAAGCCCGACCGCAAAGCCATCCTTGATCGCCGAAGCGCTGCCAGCCTCGCCGGTCAGGATCTCCACTGTGGGGTAGCGGAGGAGCTGGCTCTTGGCATCCCGCATGATTGCAAAAGGAGCGCGTCCGTCCTGCCCTAGAAAGCCGTGCGCTGCGTCGGCGAAGCGATTGCGGGGCAACGCGGCGTCGATCACCAAAACATGCTGGCGTGCACGCGCGAGTTGGAGCGCTGCTGACAGGCCCGCGAAGCTGCCACCAACCACGATAACGTCGTACATCAACCATCCTCATGTAATCTCGGGTGTTACATAAAGCCCGTATCCGATATTGCAACATCGCAGGTTACATGACACCTTGGCTATGACGGAGAATGAGCGGTCATGGACGCGCGCCTATCGAGAATGCTGCACTTGCTCATCCACATGGGCAGGATGGAGGGACCGCTGACGTCGGAGGCTGCGGCAATGATGCTCGGGACCAACCCCGTGGTCGTGCGCCGGACCATGGCAGGGCTGCGTGAGGTCGGCATCGTCAGCTCGACCAGGGGGCATGGCGGCGGATGGTCGCTGACCCGTGCTCTTGACGATCTTACCATGCTCGACGTGCATCAAGCGCTGGGCGAGAACCGCATCTTCGCGCTGGGTCCCGCCGATCCTAACGCAACCTGCCTAGTAGAACAGGCCGTCAACGGCTCTCTGGAGAGCGCACTGCGCGAGGCTGAGGCCTTGCTATTCCGACGTCTGTCCGAGGTGACCCTGGCGGACATCGCGGCGGACTTCGACCACCGCCTGGCGGAAATGGCGCCAGAAGAGCTCGCAATGCGAGGGCACGGCGTGTCTACCACCTAGCGGGTTAGGTTTACCTCAATCGACTTCGAGGCCGGGCGAAAGAAACGAAGGGTTGCTCCGCCTGGCTGTCCGAAAAGTCCAAGATTGGTGAAAAGCTGCCAGTTGCAAATCGTGCGTTTACGAACTTTGCGAGATAAGCTTAATCGAAAATCGATATCCATGCGCCTGACATTCGTTAAGCGCGTCGTTCCGCCGATGAAAACTAACTTGTTTGATGATCTGATTCCAGCCGAGCCAGCTCGCGCATCGACGGCAACGTGTTGTAAGAAGACGGAAAGGAGCCAATAATGCGCTTGACCCCATTGTCGCTGGTGCCGGTGACGATCTGCTTGGCTTTTTCTGAGAATGCGACAGCAAGCCAGCGAACGATCACGCTGATTTGCAGGATTGAAACGGTCGAGCATCTCAATTGCGGTGGAGGCCTTCGTCCACCGAACGCTGCGCCACCAGACTGCAGCAACTTTATCGCCGACCGATTACTCGGAATCCGAACCAAGACGATACTAGTCCCTTTGCGTAACTTCCGCAACGATGGATCGGTTTACTACATCGAAGACGGTGCGATTATCGAGGGTGACCGGCGGCGAATTCTTTATCGCTCGATCCCAAATCTTTATACGGACGCGGCCGGGTCGTCGAACGACACAGGTAGCTGCAAGACCGCACGGTCTCGACGCTGAGGGACCGACGATCGCTTGCACAGCGCAGTTGCAGAGATGCTGCCACATTGTTGTTCGGCAGCAGGGCAGCGTTGGTTATCAGGCAGCGACGGTCATCTAGAGAACAAGGGAACCAACGGTCGGTGCGGCACGCATCGTGTTAATGCATCACATACTCGACGAATGTCCGCGGTTGGGCGAAAGCGGCCATGTCGCTATGTTCGGCCAAAAACCCCGACAGCATCTGCAACCCGCCAACGGTACCAAATGCCATCTCTCACAAGATGCAGCACATCGCCCCTACCCGTGAGCAGCGCCGGTCGCTCCCAAATGAAATGCTCGACAAGCGTCGAGTGCTCATGCCCTGTTGAAATACGCTCGACGAGTGGCAACCGCCAAGAAGCAAGCATCCCCACCTCTTCACCTTGACCGTCGCCACCCAACTCAACCAGCGCAAGCCGCGCGGCGTCGTCTCCGTAACCGCCCGCTAGCAATGCGTAGCGGCCGTCCGTAGCAATTGCATTCACTCCAGACAGTTCGTTGCGCCACCATCGGGCTGGTTGGCCGGGACGTAGGTAAAGGAGCGGAAATTCCGTGTAGGGGCACACCCACGCCCCATCCTCAGTTACCGTCATCGCATAAACATCGGCCAGGAACCCGACATCCTCTGGCACTGGCCCGACCGGCAGCGTCGCGCCATCTGCGGCAAAGCAGGCCGCAACCATCGCCGTCCGATCGATAGTTTCTGGGAAGCGGTCCATGTTGCCGAGGATGCCCTCGTCGAACCAACCAACCCAAATACGGTCCGCAAGATCGACGGCTAGGTACTCGATAGCGTCGCCGAGATGGATGCGTGCGAGCAACGTACCATCAGGCGCGAAAAACCGACCGTTGGGCTCGTCGTGCCCATTCGTGGCGGCGATCAACCAGCGACCGTCCGGAAACCTGGCGAGTGCGAGCGAGGGGCTTTCGAGCGGCACAGTCGGGCCGACATGGAGCGCCTTGCCGTCAAACCGCCATAGGCGGGCGGTACCACGGGCCGCCACCGCTTGCGGCCGCTCCGTCAAGTCAGCCACAACCGGTTCGGTCTCCTGCCGCCGCACCCGCGCCCAAGCGCCTGAGAGATCGACATCGGTGGCCATTAGGCCGAGAGATCCGTCCGGCAGCACTGCCATCGTTACGAGCTGCCAACCAGCGAGCAACGGCGGGAGCCGCGCGAGTGAGTGAGGAAGGTTTGTCGCTTGCACTAGGTAACGATTGAGCGCTTTGTGGAGCGGCGGCAAGGGGCAGTCTGGCGGAAGGTTCTTTCCAGTGACCGCCGGGCGGTACATCCGATAGTTGGCGTCAGCAGAATGTCTGCTTTCGGGCCCGAGGTCCATTCCTCCGGGTGACCGCTAAGGGGCGACAACGATAGAGCTGCTTTTAAAGCTGTGCGGTTCACCCCGAACGCATACCACTTTCTTGGACTTTATGACGAACTCAGCGAATATGCACCTCCAAACGACAACGGCAGCGCATCCTCGTTGGCCCGTTTTGACCGAAACGGGCGCTCTGCGATCTTCACGTCCGGGGACGAAGCATCCACAGGCGGGCCTGAACGTCATCGAGGCGCTAAACACCAGACTGGTGCTGAGAATCAACGCATAGACCGTCCTACTGGATAGCTCCAGATTGATAGGCCCATGCAGGAATGCATCAAGCGGCCAGAGGCGGCCGGCCGCTCCTGCAAGTCGAATTTGGTCGAATTGACGTTCTCAATTGACGACGCTCAACAGCAGATCCAGCAGTCGTCTAGCGGCGGGCGATGCGTCCTTGCTGCACCAGGCGAACATGTCATGGTATTCCGGATCCCGGGCGGCCGGCACTCTAACCAACCTTCCTTCATAGCACGCCGAGGAAACGACGTAGTCGGGCAGCATGGCCAAGCCGAGACCCGCGGCAGCCGCAACGGCCACCGCATTCAAGTCTGGCAATTCTAACGTAGGAACGGGCACTGCCCCTTTGATCCCGATGACGATCCGTCGATCGACGTTACCGAGCCTCTCCGTCTCGGCACGTTCGCGCAGATAGTCTGGCGATGCGCATAGAACCGTCGCCGTTCGGAAGATGACCCTGGCATCTTGTTGCTCTATGGCCGCGATGTGAATGTCCGCCCTCTCCGGGCTCTCCGCAGAGCCACCGTCGACCATGCGGATGGCAGGCACTCCGGGGATTGAGCCGAGACGACTGAGCGCCGGTACCAGTTTATAGGCGATGACCGCTTGGTCCGCGAGTACGGTGACGCTTTCAATGGCCTCTCCAGGCTTCACCGATGCATCCAGTTCGTCGAGGGCAGCGAGCAACACGCGGGCGCGTCGAGCGTATTCCAGCCCCACGATCGTTGGTTCAAGTCGACGGTTCGTCCGATCAACTAGGGATGCCCCAAGGCGCCGCTCGAGATCGGTGAGACGACGGCTCACGGCGGATTTGGCTATGCCAAGCCGGACGGCGGCCGCGTTGATCCCGCCGGCGTCGAGTATGGCGAGATATGTGCTCAGGTCTTCGAATTTGTCAGGCACGGCGCATCCGGACGGAGCGGCGTCATGCCCCCTCGTGAATCCGATGTTAGCATCCGATGATCGATGAGCGCCAGTCGGAGATCGACTGCCGAGGCGCAGCCGTCTGAATGGCCAGTCGCTGTCCGTTTCGCAGCCATACGCCTTGGCATCGTGCCTTGCTCGAACAGCGCGATAAGGCCGACTGCGAACTCCCGATAGCGAATTGCCTTTCAACGGAAGCTCGATGGCTTGATGAACCAACCGCATGACTTCCTTCGCGAAACCGAGCTTGTCTGCCGTAGACCTTCCGACGTCGATGGCGCCTAGGCCGACTTTGGCGGGCGACGCTTTGCTTCGGGGCGACCGACGAATGCTATCGGTTGAATATGTCGCGTTGGCCTGTTCAAGAATGCTAGGGCGAGATGGACGAAGATGATGACGCCATCGCGGTTCGTGCTTTCACGCGGAAAACCCTTTCGCCGAGCCATGTGTTCAAAGGCAGGAGATCCGTCCTGAAAGATGCGGGACGCCCGACCAGATGGAAGGCAAAGAAGACCCAATTTTACCGGAAAAATCTCTCGCAAATCTTCTAATCTCACTGGCAGCCGGCTAGGTTTTGTCCGACTCGAGAGCATGCGCAGGTGATGAGCCGCTCGGCAGATATCGGGGGATGGCATGCGGTACATCGTGAAGGTCTATACGCTCACCGAGGACGAAGAGCGGACGGTCGGGGCCGCCGTATCGTCGGGTATGCTCCGAGACGCCGAGAGGCTTAGCGGTTTCACGCAGGGAACGACCAACGACAAAGGGCTCGCCTATCTGGTGGAGCGCGGTCTCAGCGCGTTATCGGTCGAAGAGATCGCGGGTGGGGGCGGAATCGGCCAGACGGTCAGGAACTTTGCCGCTAAGGCCTTGTCCCCCCTAGGAATCGGCCCCTTCGGGTCGATGACTGAGGATTTCGAGATCGAACGTGCTGATGGTAGGCAGAACTACCTCCTGGCCCGCGTAGCCGGAGCCCTCACCCCAAGCCGACTGGATCGACTCAGAGACGCCGGCGTGCAGATCGTGGAGCGGCGTCAGGGAGACACGTACGTCATCAAGGCCTTGTCTAGTGCGACGTTGAAGGCCTTGGATTTCGTGAGCGACGTGCGCACCTACGGTGCCGGCGAGACCATGGTCGGACCGGCCTTCGAAAGCCCGCTGCCCAAGCCTCTTAGGGAATTCGAAGCTTTGACCCATGCGGATGTGGACACGAGTACGGTCGTTGGGGCGATCGCGAGCCTCGGTGCGAAGATCACTTCGACCGACGACCGTTCAGTCAGGTTCGCGCTTGGAACGGCTGACTTGGACAAGGTCGCCGATCTGCCGGACGTGGCGCAACTGCAGGAGACGTCATCTCCGAGGATTTTGAACGACGCGGCCCAGGCGCTCGTTGGCTTGAGTTCAGGCACGGCATCTACCCCGCTCCCGGGCCTGAATGGAGCAGGGCAGATCGTCGGGGTGGCCGATACGGGAGTGGACGAAACCCACGCCGACCTGATTGGCGTGGTGGTGGGCTTCGAGGATCTGGGGCGCCGGATGGATCACAGTGATCCGAACGGCCACGGCACGCATGTGACGGGCACAATCGCTGGTTCGGGTTCGGCCTCGGGCGGTAGACTGCGCGGTGCGGCACCGGGAGCGAAGATATACTTCCAGTCCCTGCTTGACGCGAATGGTCGGTTGGGTGGTCTTCCTCCGGACATCGGCACTCTCTTCTCGACCGCCTACGACAAGGGTGTCCGCATCCACAACAACAGTTGGGGAGCATTCCTCGAGGCCCGCTACGGCTCCAATGCCGTTCAGGTCGATCGCTTCATCCATGGACATCAGGATTTCCTCGCCGTGATCGCTGCGGGGAACAGCGGGCGGTGCGCGAGCGCAGATGCCGAAATCAAGAACTCGACTGCCGGCTTCGTCGAATATCCGTCCATTGCGACACCTGCCTCCGCGAAGAACGGGCTCACCGTGGGCGCGAGCCGCAGCGATCGAGAGCAAGGCGGCTACTCCCGGATGACCTGGAGAGCGATGTGGGGCACCGATTTCCCGGATGACCCGATTGGAAGCGAGACGGTGTCCGGGAATTCGGAAGCGCTTGCTGGCTTCAGCAGCAGAGGTCCGGTCGATAACGACGTGATCAAACCCGATCTCGTCGCGCCGGGGACGGACGTGGCTTCGACCCGGTCGTCGACCGCGCCGCTTCGGAATTTCTGGGGCGCATATCCAAGCAACGCCGCATATGCGTTCATGGGCGGGACCAGCATGGCTGCTCCGCTCGTCGCAGGGGCGGCGGCACTCGTCCGCCAGTACTACGAGCAGCGGAGAGACCATCGACCTTCGGCCGCTCTGGTCAAAGCTACGCTCATCAACGGCACGACCAGGCTCACCCATGTCGATGCGACCGCCGCGCCGGACGGCGATCCGAACTACCATCAGGGGTTCGGCAAACTAGACATGGCACGAGCCCTTCCACTCGACGACGATCCGCATCGACGGCTCGAGTATGTGGACACCCTGTCCGAGTCCGCTCTCGACTTCCGAGAGACCGGTGAGCGGCGAACGTGGACGTTGCAGATGGCTGAGCCCGGAGAGATCCGCCTCTGCCTCGCTTGGACCGATTTCCCGGCCAGCGGCCTTCAGAACGGCATTCTGCTGTTCCTCGACGAAATCGGAACTCCGCGCAAGTGGGTCTCGAACCAGCGCGTGCCACAAGCCGTGAGGTTCCCGACACTGATCAAATCCGGCGTGATCGTGTCCCGCGATCCGAAGAACAACGTTCAGGTGATCCGCGTTCCCGACCTCCTCGTCGGTGAGTACGTCGTCAGCGTGATCGCGTCGAACATCCTTTTTCCCCCTCAGACATTCGCGCTCGTCGCCACCGGGCCGATCGCACGCATGGCGTTGCGATGAGACTTCATGCGATCAAGGCAGAGGAGGGTGACTGCCTGCTGCTGGAGTCCGGAGAAGCCGAGCCGGTTTGGATGCTGATCGATGGAGGCCCCGCAGGCACTTGGGACGCAGTTGCGGGAACCTACGTCCGCGAAATCGTCGGCCATGACGGTTCGCTGGACGTTGTCGCGGTCAGCCACGTAGATGCCGATCACATCATTGGAATCTTGGATCTGCTGGCCGATGTCGAAAGGGATCGCGCTGACGGTGCCGCATCAATGAGGATTGCCGATCTCTGGCACAATTCATTTTCCGAGACCGTCGACGATGCCACCGGAAGCATCGGCAAGGGGCTTCAGGCGATCCTCGACGTCGCCGGGGCTCAGCAGTTCTCCATGCCGGAATCGGCCATTAGCTTGTTCGGCATCGCCGAAGGTGCCCGTCTGCGGCGAAGTGCCACACGGCTCGGCATTCCAATCAACGCCGCCTTCGGCGGCGCCGTGATATCGCCGAGTTCGCTCGACGACCCCGTACGCAACGTAGGATCGATGAGGGTCACTGTCGTCGGTCCCACCGCGAAGAACCTGGATCAGCTTCGGACGGCCTGGCTGGCTTGGCTCGCAAAGCATGGCGACCGCCTTGCTGACATGGAGGCTTTGGCAAACGCCGACAGGAGCGTGCCGAACCTGAGCAGCATCGTGCTCCTCGTCGAGGAGGGTTCCAGACGCATGCTGCTCACCGGCGATGCGCGTGGCGATCACATTCTGCAGGGTCTCGACGCCGGCGGGCTGTTGACGGAGGGCGCGATACACCTCGATGTCCTGAAGCTTCCTCATCACGGCAGCGACAGGAACATCGACCGGACATTCTTCGACAAGGTCACGGCCGACGTGTACGTGATCTCGGCGAACGGCAAGCACGGCAATCCGGATGAGGCGACCCTGACTTGGCTGGTGGAGGCCTCAAGGGAGCAGGGTCGTCGACCGAAGATACTCGTGACGCATGCTTCGCCATCGTTGGATGCGTTCCGCGCCTCCCGTCCCCCGGAGGTTTGGGGGTACGAGCTGCTTGTGGCCGAGGGATCTTCGCACGTCATCCTTCTATGATCGTCGAAGCGTCACAAATGTACGACACCACTTTCAGCACCGATGCGAGAAGACACGATCGCTGGCGGCGCGTTTGACCTTGCCGTGCCTACGATGCTCGATTGTGGAAGGCGCTGCGTGATTGGCGGCTTGAATTTCTCTCGTGCACGCCCCTTAAAGCCTTGCCTCTCAAGGCAGAAGACCCTTGGGCTTTTGATCCGCTTCGGCAAGGTCTGCCGTATCCTCCTCGCGTGTGTCCCGCCCGCCACCGTCGAACTCGGCACGTAGCTTCTCGAATATCGGATCGCGGGACGGAAGTTTGATGGAAGGCTTCCGTTGACCGGAGAAGTCGCCAAGGTTGCGCTGGCCGCCCCCTTGCGTGGCATGTAGGAAGATCTGACAGATGGTCATGCCCGGCGACAGGGTAAGCGGGACCTCTCCGCAGTTCGCGAGCTCAAGCGTTAGGCATCCGGTGAAGTTGGGGTGGATGCCCGCAGCTGTCTCTATGATGAGGCCATGCCGCCCTAGAGAGGATTTTCCGGTCACGTAGCCGGACAGCGTCGGAGGCAGGGAGAGCCACTCCAGCGTCACGCCGAGTACGAAACGGCCCGGGTGGAGGACGAATGGCTGTCCGAAGGGTACGAAATGCTGCTTCGTGCCTATGCCGGCCCTATCCTGCGCTGTCGCCTCTTCTTCATGCCAAAGCGAGAAGTTGTTCGTCTGGTTCTGCTTGAAACTTTTGAACCATCTGCCGAGCCGCAGGTCGACTGACGTGGCAGCCCGTCCGCGCAGGCTGGCGAGATCAGGTTTCGGCACGATCGACAGCCGATTGCTGTTGCCCGGCTCCAAGTGGAGCTTCGCCTGGATCTCCTCTGCACTAAGCATCGGTCTGGGTCCGTTCCCGGTACTCGGCCACCTCGATCGACTTCAGCATAAGGTCGTTGAGCACCCTAAGCCGATCACGGTCCTCCGCCTTCGCCAAGCCGCCGGCACTTAGCAGGTTTCGCCACCCCGCGATCACGATCTCCGCGACCGAAGCTCGCCCGTCGTAAGGCTCGTTCCGCTTGAACGCCTCCATGACCGCGGTGACCATGGGCTCGTTCGGAAGCTGCACGCCGTCAGCCTGCATCTTCTCGAACAGCATGCTACGGATCTGAGGTGCGAGTTCGTCCACGACTTCAGAAACAATCTCGTACATGCGGGGGTGTTCTGGATGAGCGGAAGTTTTCCTCCATCGATCGGTGAAATCCCTCTCCAGCGGGATGTCCCATGTGTGGGCGGCTTCGCAGAGGATCCGTACGCGACGCTCATCCGATGGATAGTCCAGGGTGGCGACGGCCGCTCCCGGCGCAACCAGATAGTCGTAGGCGTGGAGGTAGGCCGTGCCGAAGAGGTAGAGCCCGAAAAGATCGCAGAATACCTCCTCGACTTGCTTCATGGTGGAAACCGCGCAACGCTCCGTGATCACTCGACCACCTAGCTCATCTAGCTTGAGTTCCTCGAGGAGTTTTCTGCGCACGTCCGGCTGTCGCTCGAGTGCAGCGTCGATCGTCGGGTTGAGAGCCTTGGCGACGGCGGTTGAGATTTCTTTGAAATGCCGCCACGCGCTGTGTCCGATCTCGTGCCCGGCCAACGGGGCGACGAGAGCGTTTGAAGACTCCGAGGCCGGCGTGCCGATGATCACGAAATCCGGCAGCAGGTCGAAGTTCATCGGCCATGTAAAGGGTGTGTATGTCCACTCCGAGGACACCAGAACGCGCACGTGCCTTCCAATGGCGCTTCTCACCATCTGAGCGAGGGCATAGTGAAGTTCGAAGGGATTGCGGACGTTGGTCGAGCGGAGGATCAGTCCGAGTATCACGATTGCCTTGCCGACCTGCGCGGTGACGTGGACGCAGACGCCATCGATCAGGCCAGGGGACATGTCGGCCTCGGTATCCTCGATCTCGTCCGCCAGCCCTCTGAAATGCTGATCGATCAGGCTGAGGGCTTCGACACCGTCTTCGTGAGGGAAGCCGTAGTTCTGGAGCTCCGAGATCTGCTCCCGAAATGACGCCAATCGGCGCTTAGCTGACGAGAGCCGAAGTCTCGACTGTTCCTGGGGGTCCAAATCTCGCCTCCGCGGCCGGTCGGCCTACGAACTCCTCATGCAACTGGACGCAGAAATCCACAAGCGCGCTTGCTCGATCTCCGACCCCGCTTCCGTCGGCAAGGTCGTTCAGATTGCCGACAGCCCATTCCAGCATGTTTCCGATCTCGGCATCCTGCATCGGGTGCGTCACGACGCCGTTGATGCTCAATCGTGTGAACGACTCATAGTAACCGGGACGAAGTGCCGCCGCGCGCTCTGCAGACGCGGGGAAGCTGGTCTGACGTAGCGCAACTGCCAGACGCCGCAGAGGTTCGGGACTGAACCTGCCGTTCTTGCGCGCCTTCTCGAGCTGCAGCGCCGAACGCAGCGCGAGATCGCCGATCACGAACTTGGTCAGAAGCGGCTCGTCGCCCTTGGTCTGCACAGCGCCTTCTCCCCGATCCACCAGAACCACATTCTAATCCAATCGCATTCCCGACTCAACGTGAGTCGAGGCCTACTTCGCCCGCGAGCCAACGCTCTTCCAGCTCCAGACGTACCAGAACGCGACAAAAACCCGACGGATTGAGCCCGCCGGACCCATCCCTCAGAACTCCGGACGCACGCTCATAGACGTCATTGCTTACGAAGTGTGCCGTGATTTTTCCCGGTCCGCTCGTCGTTCGTCTGGATATCTCCTGGATCCGCTGCTCGGACAGGCCGACTCGGCCGGCTCTGAGCAACAGTAGAACGAGGAGCGACGAGGCGTCGATCCCCGCGACGCGGGCATAGGTGTGGAAGTTCTGAGCCTCCTGTTCGGGCATGTACGCGGTTACCTGCCTGCGCATTGACGTCTCACCGTCTGTCATACCGCCCCCGATCCGATGTCGGGGCGACATCTCCGCCGCTTCGCTCGCGACTGCCTTGTCTCCGGGCATGTTGTTGCACCTCGTTAATCGCCATCGACGAGCCATTTGCCGCCCGTACATCAGAAGGACGTCGATCGCTCATCCCGAGACACGATGTCGTGAGATGCGCAGCGTCGTTCCGACTATGGTGCCAAAGGCCTTTGGCCATCGGCAGCCGTCGGCGGGTTGGAGCTTCAATTTTCATTCCACTTCAGCTCCACTCTCTTGCCTGACCCCCTCGGGAGCGCGATGCAAGGTATCAACTTGCCTCGAATCTCGAAGTTTCTGTTGACCGTGACGACCAGCACCTTGCCGAGATGCGTTCGGGATTGGGGACGATGACGTCGCGCCCTTGTCGGGAGTGATCGTCTTGACCTGGGCGAGGTCGTTGCCGATCCGCCATCCGGCCCCTGTGCATGTTTCGGCGGAGTTCAATCGCGCCACAGCTCGCTGATGTCACGTAGACCTGAAGATGAAGCCCAGTGACCTCGTGGTAGCTCTGATCGTCACGGAAAAGGTACGCCATGCGCCTTCATTATACGATCGAGGCGCTTCTCCCATTTGGTCAGCGCCTGACGCTTCTCCTTGGCGTATTTGTAAAGCCAGTACGTACCAGCCACCCCGGAGAGCGTCCCGGACACGTGATTCAGCACGGCCTCTGCGTAGGCTATGGGCAGTTCCATCTCGCCGCACATGGTCGAGAAGGTGCGCCTTGCGTCGTGTCGCACCCATGGAGAGAACACGCCGAACTCACGCCACTCGTCAGAGCGTAATGCGGTGGCGATCAGGGTGTCGGTCTCAACCTTCGACTTGCTGAACCCTGAAATCGGCGTGCGCCCGTTGGAGGTGAGAAGCAGACCATGCCGCCGACTCGGATCAGGCTCGATGGTCGTGAGCAACGCCTCCAGGACGGGTGCGATCGGCACGAGGTGTTCGAGCTTGTTCTTCGTCCGTCCGCCCGGAATGATCCACTCCTTGCGGACCAGGTCAACCTCCTCCCAACGTATGCCGGCGACCTCGCGGAGCCGCTGCCCGGTAAGGATCAGGATGCGCATCAGCATGGCAAACTGCCAAGCGAGGCTAGGGAGGATCGACCAGAGCAGCGCGAGCTCCCACTCGGCGAGAACACGTGTGCGCCTCTCCTCCCTGAACGGCTTCTTCAGACCGAACATGGGCGAGGTGTCCAGGCCGTCATGCTCGATGCCCCACATGATCGCGGCGTTCAGCCACTTGTGCGCTTTGTTGGCGGCGGCCTTGCTGCGCAGACCGATCGCCGAGCGCATGTCCTTGCAGTCCTGCTTCGTGATTTCGCGCATTGACCGTCCTTTGAAGAACGGCCGCAGGTCACGGTCGAACGTTCCTTCGATGTCCTTGAGGCTTCGCAGAGCGTTGGCCCTCACGTGCCGATCAAGGTAGCGGTCGACGAAGACATCGAACTCGTAGTGCTTCTCCGCCAGCGCCGCCCTTTCCCCAGCGGCAGCCGCCTCCCGCTTGGCGGCGATCGGATCCTCGCCGCGATGGACGCGCTCGAGAAGCGTCCGCGCCTCCTCTCGGGCAGCGTCCGGAGACCACGGCGAGCCGTACTTCCCGATGGTGTAGGTCTGCGTCTTCGCACCCGCCACCTTCATCCGGTACTGCACAACGAAGACGACTGTGCCGTTCGGGTTGACGCGGATCCCGAACCCCTTCAACTGGCGGTCCCAGAGCACCCGCCGCCCCTCCTTTGGTGAAGGGAAATCAAGCTCGTTGATCAGCCTCTTGCTGATTGCAACCGGCCCGGCGGCCGGGCTGCGTATCGCTGTTTTCATGGTTCGTCCTGGCAATCTTCTGGCAAGCAGCCGGGTCGAAACCGGCACCTACCGAGGGAAACAGGACATCCATCTAAATGACCGAAAACCGCAGGAAAACCCAACCAAAGTAACATAGGGACATGCAGAGAAACGCTGTTTCTTTTTTTGGTAAGGCTGAGGTCGTGAGTTCAATCCTCACCGGCAGCACCATTTTCTTCCAGAAGATCAGTCAGTTTGTGGAGCCGCCACGCCGGGCGGCTCTCCCCGGGGTAGCGCCCCGGGTAGCTTCACACTTCACGCTCGACGTGCCATGCACCTCCCCTAAACGTGGAGGTCGCGACAGTGCCGAGTCCGTACGCGGGGATCGCCCCGGAGCTTTGGGAACAGCGAACCCGCGACTTAATCGCGGCTCACCCGCTGGACACCGGCGAGATAGTCGATGTGGTTCAGACCTGCTGGGCCGACATCTTCGAATCCCGTCTGGGCGGCAAGTTCCGCATCGGGCACGACATCGAGCCTAAGCCGCAGATCATGGGCTTTCTGCTCCACGAGCTCATTCCGCTGGAGCTACAGTCGCGCCACGCGGGCGAGTGGAGGCCCGAGAAGGCGAAGGATGACAAGGACCTAGTCTACGTGCCTGACCCCTCACTTTCCGTCGAGCTGAAGACCTCGTCCCACCCATCTCAGATATTCGGCAACCGGAGCTACGCTCAGCCGCAAACCGGCGCGGGCAAGAGCAAAGATGGGTACTACCTGACGGTCAACTTCGAGAAGTTCGGTGCCTCGGGCTTGCCGCGCCTCACGCTCATAAGGTTCGGTTGGCTCGACCACACGGATTGGATCGGACAAGCGGCGGCCACGGGCCAACAGGCGCGAGTGCGTCCGGAGAGCGACCGCGCGAAGCTGCTCAGGCTCTACAGCAATGCCGCCTGAGCCATCGCGGCGTGGAGGCGCGCCGCGGCCATGTCGACGTACTCGCCGTTGAGCTCGAAACCGACTGCCGTCCGACCCGCGCGGACCGCTGCCTCCGCAAGGGAGCCGGAGCCGAGGAACGGGTCCAGCACCACGTCACCCGGGTTGCTCGACGCTCGTATGATACGGTTGACAACCGCCGTCGGGAATTGCGCCGGGTGAGCCGTTCGCTCCTTCGAGGAGCGGTCGCGGCCGGAAGTGACCTTCGGTATCTGCCATACGTCCGATGGATTCTTCCCGAGTGGGTTGCACCGGAGCTTCCCGTTCTTCCGCTGGTTGGGGTATTTGACGTCGGGGTCACGGACGTCGTCTAGGTTGAAGGTGTAGTTCTCCGGGTCCTTCACGTACCACAGGAACTTCTCGTTACGAGGCGAGAACGAGCGCTTGGCCGAGACTCCGGCTCCGTAATTCCAGATAACCTCTTGGATGAGGAAGAAGGGGACCCTGTCCCAAAGCAGGTAGGGGATTGGGATAGCCTTGGCGCGATCCGGAAGGGCGAGGTAGCCGAGGTTGAGCCAGAACGCACCACCGGGCGCCGTAGCGTTGTGGATCAGCTCCACCCACTTCTCGCACCAGTCGAGGTACTCGTCGACCGCCCGCACCTGCTCGTATGACTTGCCGATATTGTAAGGAGGCGAGGTCACGGTCAGCGGGACTGTTCCCCGCGGCAGGCTGGATAGGAGGTCGACGCAGTCGCCCTGATAAATGGCCCAACCGGGACCAGCTCGGTCCGGCTTCCCCAAAGCTGATGTCAACGCTTCAAGATTCATTCACTCGCCCGCGACCGGTATGTTTAATGATCCGCGTCTAGCCGAGCGAGCGTCAGAACTAAAGTGGAACAGCCCACCGCAGCTAAACGGCGTAGGGGCTCGCGTCCGCCGATCTCGCCCGGCACGGCTCGCACATGCGGTTGCCGGGGCCGTGACTGTCGAAGACGCGGCGGCAGCGGATGCAGGACCGCCGCGTCGTGGGCCGGGGTGCCCCATCTGTGTCGCGGAGGTCGCGCGACACCAGCGCCGAGCGCTTGCCCGGGCGGGCTGCCCGAGCGGCCCCGGCCCAGCAGCCCGAGGAGACCGGGGCGAGCCCCGCGCGGACGCGCTCGGCCCTGCGCTCGGCCGCGCTCAGCATGTTCACGCGCACCCCCGGGTGAGCGAGGGCCCCCGCCCGGGCGCGGGCATCGGCGAGGATGGCCTGCGCGGCCGCCTCGCGCTCCGCCCGCTCGTCGCTCACGCGCTGCCCGCGGGCGGCAGCTCCGCGACGGCCTGCGCGAAGCCCAGCGCGAGCGCCTGCCCCCGGGTCGCGCGCCGCCGGGCGGCGTGACTGGACGCTGGCCCACGCAGGGCGTCGACCCACACCGTGCGGCCGCGCTCGCTGGCGCCGAGAAAGCCGAAGAACGCGGCGAGCTCGGCGCCAGGGAGGCCGTACAGGCTGGCGAAGGCGAGGCAGGTCTCGACCGTCGGCCAGCCGTTGTCGCGGGTCAGCCGGGCGTGTTCGAGGCAGGCCCGGTGCGCGGCGCGCTCAACTGGCCCGAACAGCGCGCCGTACCCAGCCGTCAGCGTCTCGGCGTCGAGCCTCACGCCGCGGCGCCGTGCCGCTTGCGGACCGACGAGCCGTAAGCCGCGGCGTTCGCCGCCTCGTAGCCGTTGGTCAGGTCGCGCATCTCGGCGTCGGTCGTGAGGTTGCGGGCGAGGGCCTGCTCGGGCGTCACGCCCTGCTCCTTCGCCAGCGCGTCGGCGCGCTTGAGCAGCGCGGTCTCGTAGTCGTCGCGGCTGTGCGTCGGCTGCTCGCCGCGGGTCACGGCCGAGGCGCTCTTGAGGATGGTCTCGTAGGTCACGTCTTCTTCTCCTGCTCGCTTCATGAGGACCGAGACCGCGCCGACTTGCGCCGGGCGGTCGACCGAGCTGATCTCCCTGAGGCTGAGGTTGCGGACGCGGTGGCGCTTCTTCGGGATGGTCATTGGCTGGCCTCCTTGATCGAGGTGACGTTGCCCGAGGCCGCGGCGTGCAGGTCGAGCCCGGAGGTGTGGATCACGAAGTCAATGAAGGGCATGGCCTGCGTCGGCGCGACCTTCACGCCCAGCAGGCGGGCGAGGTGCGGCGCCTCGGCTGCGACCTCCTTCGCCGCGGTGAACTGGAACATGCGGTCGCGCGACCGGCGAAGCTCGTTCAGCTCGGCCTGCTCGTGCTGGACGTCCGACTTGTAGAATCGGTCGTTGGCGGCCTTGAGTGCGTCGAGCGCGGCCTCGGCCTCGCGGATGGCGGCGACGAAGTCGCGGGCGGCGCGCTCGCGTTGCGGCACGGCGTCGACGCGATCCCTCTCGGTCCGGCGGCGCTTCAATGAACCGATCATGCTGACTCCTCCTCGAATTGCGGCGCGGCGCCGTGCGATGGATCCACGCGGTCGCGGACCTCCTGCACCAGCCGGGCGGCCTGTTGCGGGTCGAAGCCCGCGCCCATCAGCTCGGCGGTGCGGGCGAGCCAGAAGGCGGGGTCGAATGGTGCGGCGATGCGCTCCCGCTCGGCGCGGGCGACGTCGAGCCGGTCCTGCATCGTCTCGGGCTCGCGGCCGCCGTCGAGCAGCGCGTCGAGGCGCTCAAGGCGCTCGGCGGTACCGTCGGCGCGGTTGCGGGTGTCGAGGTCCGGGTGGCGCAGCAGCGCGAGCCGCAACCGGCGGCGGGCGTCGGCGCCCATCAGGCGGAGCCCGACGAGGAAGGCGAAGTGGTCGAGGGCGGCGTCAGGCGTCATCAGCCGGGGTCCCCTCGACTATCTTGAGCTCGGGCGGGCGGAAGGTGCCGACCAGCCGCATGGCGACGGACGTGACGGCATCGCCTAGCAGGCCGACGTCAACGTCGTGGGTGACGCGCTTGTTGACGTTGAGAGCGGCGGCGTCGCGGTAAGCGGGCAGCAGGGCGCGGGCGCGCAATTCGAGGAGGCGGTCGCTGTACCGGCGGACGGTGCCGACGATCTGCTCTTTGTAACGGCCTCCGAACACGGGCTCGTCGACGCCCTCGGTCGACCGGCGGTAAATCTCGTACTCGACCTCGGCCCGCGCGGTCTCGACGGCCGCGCCCCACGCCAAGGCGAACTCGGGGTCGCGCTGGCGCTCGTCGGCGAAGGTCGAAAGGCAACCCGTCGGGCTGTCGGTGTGCGGCGATGCCGCGCGGGCGGCGCGGTTCGCTATGCCGTGGCGGGCGAGCTCGGCGATGAAGGCCGCCTTGCGCTCGGCGCTGAGGGGGATGCGCCTCGACGTCGGTCCAGCGCTCGGCCGTCCCGCCGATGTAGAGCGGCTCGTCGAGCCGCCATAGCGCCTGATAACCGCCGCCCGAGAACACCACGACCGACGGCGAGGGCGAGAAGTCGTTCAGCGACTTGAGGATGCGGGCCTGTTCGCTCGCCACGTCCTCGCCCTTGCGCGGGTCGACGTCGACGTGGAGGAAGACGAGCGCCTCGCCCTTGTCGGTGACGAGGTCGTCGAGCAGATCGTGAACCTCGGCGCGAGTGATCGTCTCGATCAGCCGGTCTCGCCACAGCGGCAGCGCGTTGTCGGCGATGATGCGCTCGGCCGCGACCCGTCCGAGCTTGCCGTTGGGTCCCTTCGGCTTCGCCTTGCCTTCATGGGCGGCGGCGAGCGCGGCCGCCCGGTCCTTCGCGAAGCGCCCCTCCTTCGTGTTCTGCTTGACGTGTAGGTCGACGAACCGCTCGAAGACGGCCGCGAACGTCCGCACCTTGCGCTGGGCGAGCTCCTCGCCGCGCTGCGCAGCCGGGTCGACGCCCCGGTCCGCCGCGTCGAGTGCCGCGCGGGCCTTCTCCCGTGCCTTCTCAAGGCTCACCAGTGGGTAGGCGCCGAGCGTCATGCGCTTCATGGCCCCCCGGGTCTCGCCGTCGCCCGCCCCGGCGACGCGGTAGAGCAGCGACCAGCTCTTCGCGCCCTTGTCGCTGACCCGGATACGGAGCTCGCGGACGATGGTGTCACCTATCTCGACGCGCTTGCCCGCCGGGGCGGTGAGCTTCTCGACCCGCTTGTCCGTCAGCCGTTCCCGGGCCGACTGATGCCCAACCTTGACCGTCCCCGCTGCCGTCGCCATGCCAATCCTCCTCGCTACCCGGGGTAGCTCCGGGGTAGCAGAGCGGTCCGGTTTGGGTGAGAACAAATAGTGATCTCTCGGAACCGGATTTAGCTGGAGGCGGCGGAAAAGCTAGGGTTTTCGGATGTGCTCGGATTGTATGGGAGAAGTCCGCTGGCTCTTGGTAAGGCTGAGGTCGTGAGTTCAATCCTCACCGGCAGCACCATTTTCTGACGACGTCGCGCCCGAAGGTCCTGCGATCGTTCCGGATTTTTCGATCTCGTGCGCGCCTCGTCATCGCTGGAGAAGCTCACGCACCCACGCACCGGCAGGCGGGGCGATGGGCGCCGGAATTGGCCTTGAAAATCAATCGGGTTAACCGACAGACACCGTATCCATTAATCCGCGGTCAAGCGCCCGGTGCGAGAAGCCGGAGCATGAATTACCGTCATGCTGCGCTCTCCTCGTTGATGCTCACCAGCCTGGCTGCCTTGGCTGCCAGCCGGTCGAGCGATGCGCCCGCCACGACCGTCACGCCGGTGACTGTCGTCGCCAGCCCGCTGACGAACAACGGAAAAGCCTCAAGCCAGGCGCCGTCCATCGCCGCACCGACGAGCCGCACCGGCGCGCTTTCCGGCAGCCTCGCGGTCGCGGCGACCACCGTCGTCAGCCCGGCCTCGCCTTGCACCGGCAATTACGCGCAGATCAGCACCGCCGCGCTACCCGAGATCACCGTCAAAAGCGGCGGGATCAACGGCTGGGACGAGCGCTACAAGGGCCGCCCGCTCAGCCTGCTCAACGCCAGCGTCGATCATTGCCAGACCTTCGACGCGAACGTCAGCCTCGTCGGACCAATGCTTTACGCACGCGGACGCGAAAATTTCGGCCTCGCGAGCTTCGACGCAGCCGGTGGCGCCGCCTACAAATTCTACAACGGCAATCTGGTGCTCAAGGCCTATAAGGACGCAGCCGGTGCGCACGGCGGGTTGATCCAGTCGGTGAGCCCGGGGCAGGCCTATAACGGCGTCGCCATTCAGCCCAACCAGACCGGCTACACCTGTGCGGGCTGCTATTGGGAAGCCCGGATGAAGATGCCGGTCGCTTACGGGACCTGGGCAGGTTTCTGGCTGCTCAGCCCGGACGATCCCAAGAACCGCGGACACTTGGAGGTCGATGGCATCGAATATTACAGCCTCGGCAACAAGCGCGGCCACCACCACGCCACCCATCGCTGGTCAGGGGGCAAGTCGACCGGTAACAACGGCTACAGCCTGTCGGACGAGATCGGCAACGGCGACTGGCACACCTATGGCATCGACCTGCGCGGCATGGCGAAGATCGACGGCAAGCCCGCGATCGTGATCTACATGGACGGCAAGGAAGTCGACCGGCTGGTGGCCAGTGCCGATTACTTCACCACCCCTTTCTATTATCTGGTCAATCTCACCACCGCGTTGCCGAAGACCGGCGTAATCGACTATCCGCAAGCTTTGTGGATCGACCATGTCATCGCGTGGAAACCCCGCGCGTAGCACGTCAGTCCGGGCTGACGAAGGCCAGCGCCTCCTGCGCGATGCGCTCGATACGGCGGACGAGATATCGTCCGCCCTGCAACTCGATATACCCTCCCTCGGTCGGCATCTGATGCTCGTCGCGTTCACACAGGAACTTCTTCGGCCAATCCTGGCAATATGTCACCTTCATCGTTCCTGGCTAGATGAACGGCCCATGTCGTAGAATAGCGTTTACCATGCTGATTTCGCAGCATTTTGCGCCTCTCCTCGCTGGCTGTCCAATATTGGGGCAGGAGGGCGGGAGATCGCCGCATCGGCGCCGGCGCAGCATCCAGAACGGCGGATCGTGCCTCGCGCTCGCCGACGCTGTCACGGATACGCAAGCGAAAACGGACGTTTAGGTGTATCCTGCTGCGACGAGGCACGCGGGCTGTCGCGATGGTCATGCTGCCGTAGCAACGTGGAGGTGGCATGAGGAACACGACGTTACTCGGGGCAGCGGCCCTGACCACCCTTACCGCGGTCCCGGCGTTTGCGCAGGATCGTGCCCCGGACGATCGCCCCGCGCTGCAACGCGCGAGCTTCGAAGGAAGTGCGATCTCACCGTCGAGCGCCACCGCGACCGTCTCGGCGAGCAGCGTTCCGCAGGCAATGGAACGGCTTGCCGGTGACGACACGCGCGTCGACCTCTCGCTGGGGACGCTATACGGTGCCGGCAAGTTCGGCACGAGTTCGACGACGACCATCTGGAGTTCGGCGGCCAGCGCACGCGCGCATATCAAGAATCTGACGCTCTCGGCCTCCTTGCCGTGGATGCAGATTCGCAGCCGCTCGACGATCTTCACCGGCATCGATGCGACGCCGGTGCTGGTCGCGGCCGATACGTCGGCGACGAAGCGGACGGTCGACGGGTTCGGCGACCTGACGCTCGGGGCGGCCTATACGATCGCGCCCGCGGGGTCGCCGGTAGAGGTCGAACTGTCCGCACGCGCCAAGATCAACACCGCAAGCCGCAGGAGCGGCCTTTCCAGCGGCGCGAACGATTATGCGGTCGGTGCCGACGTTTCCGTCCCCTTGGGCACGGTGACGCCTTTCGCCTCGGTCACGTACCGCTTCCTTGGCGACACGAGCGCCTATGTGCTGCGCGACGGCCCGGCCGCTTCGGCGGGCGCGTCGATCGCTTTGGGGCGCGAGGCGTTCCTCGTCGCCTCCTATCATTATTCGAGCGCCGCCACCCGGCAGGTGGCCGCCGCGCACGAGCTGTTCGCGGGCGCGTCGCAACGGCTGGCGGGAACGCCGCTGCGCCTTACCGGCTTCGTCACCACCGGCCTGTCGCGCGGGGCCGCCGCGCTTTCGGCCGGGGCGGCGCTGTCGGTCGGGCTCGGCCCGCGCGCCGGCATGTAGCGCGCGGGCGGGACCCGGGAGCGCGGTAGACGGCCATGCATGCAGACCCTTACGACGACGGGCCCGAGCGGATCTACGCGATCGGCGACGTCCACGGTCGCCTCGACCTGTTCGGCGAGCTGATCGCGCGCATCGGGCGCGATCAGGAAGCCCGGCCGCCGGCCGCAACGAAGATCATCCTGCTCGGCGATATCGTCGATCGCGGCGGCGATGGAGCCGGCATGGTGCGCGGCTGCATGAAGCTCACCGCCGCGAGTGACCGCTTCGTGGTCCTGAAGGGCAATCACGAGGAGATGATGGTGCAGGCGCTGGATGGCGACCTGAAGACCTATCGCGCCTGGCTGGCATTCGGTGGGCGCGAGACGCTGCTCGGCTGGGGCGTCGATCCGGCGGCCGTCACCGCCGACGCGACACGATCGGACCTGCGCCACGCCGCCCAGACCGTCGGCCCGGAGGTGCTGATGTGGCTCGATCGATTGCCGCTGCATCATCGGTACGACGACTTCCTCTTCGTCCATGCCGGCATCCGGCCCGCGGTTCCGCTCGGGCAGCAGGATCCCGGCGACCTGCTCTGGATCACCGATGACTTCCTCATGTCCGACGCGGATCACGGCCTGACGGTCGTGCACGGTCATTCCGTCGTGGAGGACGGACCGGACGTGCGCGCGAACCGCATCGGGATCGACACCGGGGCATTTCGCACCGACCGCCTGACCGCGATAGGGATCGAGAACGGCCATGTCTGGTTTATGGATACAGCCGAACACGAGAATGCCATGCCGCTGTCGACCTTTACCGCTCCTGGTGAACGATGATGGATCCGCTCCATGCCTTTGCCGACGAGCGGCTGAACGCCGATCTCGCGGCGATATTGCGGTGGCGAGACGACAGGGAAACGCGGCCGGACACCGGGCGGCGCGTTGGTCTGGCGAGGATGCTCGGATCGCCAGCCGCATCGGCGACGCTCGGCGTGTCCTTCTTCCTCGCGATGCTGGGAACCACCGCCTATCTGATGTATACCCCGCGCAGTCCGACGACGATCGAGGCACCGCGCTCGCCCGCGATGATCGCGCACGAAACCGCGCCCGCTCCCTCCGTTGCCGAAGTCGCGGCGCCCGAAGCGCCACCCGAGGCTGCACGCATTGTGACGCCGCGCCCGCAAACGCCCGCGGTCTATGCCAGCCGTCCCGCCAAACGCGGAAAGTCTCGATCCTCATCCCCGTCGTCACGAGCCATCGCGCCCTTCGAGGCGGACACGTTGGTGATGCCCCCGGTCGTTCTCGAAGCCAGAAGGAAAAGCGATGGCGAGCGAGTGACGGACCTCGCGCAGGCCGTTGCGCCGACGCTTCCCCCCGTGCGCGCCGACGCCGTCATCGCACCGGCCGCGATCGAGGACGAGGGCGCGACATTGCAGGCGGCGCAAACCAGGCGCGACAGCGTGGCGGCGATCCGCGCCCTGCGACGTCAGTGGTAATACCGAGCCCCGACGAGCAGCCGCTCAGGTGTCATAATAATCGGAAAAGCCGATTTTCCGGCGCCGGTTCCACGTCCTGAGCGCCCAGATCGACAGGACGATCCCGCTCAACGGAGCGATCGACAGCAGGAGATTGCCGACGCTCAGCTCCATCATGTTGGCGATCACACACGAAAGCGCCGTCGCCGCGGTGTAGAAGATACAGGCGACCATGACCCGGCTTCTTCTGACGCGCTCGAGTGCCGGGAACGGCAAGACCACGATCAGCGCCAGCACGCCGAAGCACATCGGGACAAGCGCAGCAATCGGCAAGTCGTTGATATACGCCGAAACGCCAACGACTATTGTTGCGGCCACCGACATCAGACAGAATATTCGTAACAAGCCCATCGGCAACTTTCCTGTGCGAGCGCCCAGCCGCCGCTTGGGTCGTGCGCTGCCCGCGCTGAGTCAAGAGCGGAGTGATCCAACACGCGAGCGCCCCGCGAAGCCGCACCGCCGATAACTGGCTGCCAACACCTCCCAGCCTGCGACACGCGCACCGCCCGCTCGAACATGCCGCCAAGAATCATCCGCCAGCATCATCGGCTTGGTGGACGTTCGACGGTGTTCCTTGAGCATTTGATCCGACCAGCGACATCCTTTCACGCGAATATCGTCCCTTGATAGAGACGGCATCGGGCAGAAACGTCGCGTGCGGGCGCTTTGTTCATGGAGAGCCGATCGAACGCACCGCGCACCGTCGCACCCTGCCTGGATCGGCGCGGATACTTGCATCCGGGGCATGAAAATAACGCGGAAGACGGCACCCCGCCCTCAAGGCGCGCAACCGATCCTCGCTGCCGGTCGCTCTGACAATCAGGCCGCTACGACCGTCATGGAGTCTCGAGTGATAAGGGCGCGAAGCGCGCCTCGGCAGAACAAACGTCCATCATAACGCTCACACCGAATACTGGCCGAAGAAGCAGTGGCCATGGCGGCAGATCGTTACAAGCAGCACGCCCGCGTTTCCTCGATATCGTCGGCCAAGCCGATAAAAACAGCTTACGATTCATCGACATAAGCCCATACGTCATCGACCCTGTCTCTTTCAGGCCGCGTGAGCAGTTGCCATTTTATCACTCTGCCGTTCAATTTGAAGGACGACAGCGTCGGCCCATTGGCCCCGACGCGGACAATCTATAGTAACTACCCCCATGTCGTCCTTGCAACGGGCGGCGTGACTGGGGAGAGTATTATGTCTGATCGCCGCGCGCTCCGCGCTTTGCTGTTGGCTGGTTGCGCAACCCTGTCACTACCCGCCTATGCACAAACCGCCACTGCCCCCGAGCAGCAACAGGGCGATCCGCAGCAAGGCAACGGCGTCACCGGCGACGAACCCGGCCCCGATATCATCGTCACCGGGCAGACCACCCGCAACCGTCCGCTGATTACCGCCTCCGCCGACATCACGCTCGCCTCGCGCGACCTGATCGACCGCAAGGCGCCGCGGTCGACCGCCGAAATGCTCGAACTGGTGCCCGGCATCTTCGTCGAAGGCACTGCCGGCGCGGTCTCGAACAATTACTCGGTGCGCGGCTTGCAGGGCGGCGGTCAGCGCTTCGTGCAGTTGCAGGAAGACGGGATGCCGATCCTGTACGGCGGCGGCGGCGCGGACTTCTTCTTCGACCAGGATCTGACCATCGATCGACTGGAGGCGGTGAAGGGCGGTTCGTCGGGCGTGCTGACCGTAAACGGTGCCGGCGCGACGATCAACTTCGTGTCGAAGAAGCCGAACTTTGACCGCATCGAAGCGATCGGCCGCGCGACCTATTATAACTACGGCATGAAGCGCGGCGATCTCTATCTGTCCGCCCCGCTCACCGACAGGCTCGCTTTCAGCGTCGGCGGCTATTATCAGTCCAGCCCCGGCATTCGCGACAATCCGTTCGACTATAAGGGCGGACGTGTGAAGGGGATGCTGGAATATCGGCCGGACGCCGGGGGCTACATCCGCTTGTCGGCCAAATACGGCAATCTGGAGAATGCTTATTATGCCGACCAGCCATATCGCTATTCGAACGGCAAGCCCGGCGGCGTTCCGAGCCTCGACACGCAGTTCGGCAACGTCGGTGGCGATGCGTTCCGTAACATCCAGGTGCCGGTTTCGACCTTCGCCCACCCGCGCGGCTTCCGCCCGTTCCGCTACGAGGACGGCATCACCTCGAAGAATGCCGAGGCGCGCATCGACATGGAGGCGCCGGTCAGTGACAGCGTGCGCCTGTTCCTGCACAGCCGCTACATCAAATATTCGTACGACTTCAACGGCCTGTTCCCCGGCTCGGGGACGGGCAACGCCGGGCTGACCAGCGCGGTCAACTACCTTACGCCGGGCAACAATTCACCGATCAACGGGCTGCTGACGCTCGGCAGCGCGGCCTTCCCGACCGCGGCGCGCTTCGGCATCCGCAACCTGCGCACGGGCACGGTACTGGGCGCCAACCAGACCGCCGAACTCAACGCGCTCAACGGCAACGGCTTCCTGCAACGCACGACGCTCAACCACGACCGCGTCGACGGCAAGGATTACGGCATCAACGTCGGCGGCACGTGGGATTACGAGGGCGGGGGGTTCAAGAACTCGCTGACCGTCGGTGCGATGTATTACGACGTCACGCGCAACCAGGACCAGTCGGCGACCGCCAGCGTCGTCAACGACGTCCGCAGCAACAGCGACATCTACGATATCGTCGCGCTCGATAGCGCCAACGGGGTGATCGGCACGCTGACGGACAACGGCCTCGTCTCTTATGGCGATTGGGGCGCGGGAATCCGCAAGCGCAAGGATTCTGCGGTCTCGCTCTACCTCAACGATGAGCTGGCGATCGGCGACCTGCGCATCGACGGCGGCATCCGCTGGGAAAGCGACACCGCGACCGCGCTCGACGGGCAGTCGCTCGCCGTCAATCAGGCGGTGCAGCCAGGCGTCGTCGGCGTCGTGCGTGACGTCGGCTCGTCGTTCAACGGCCTCTATGCGCCCGCCAACCCCAGCCGGACCGATCGCTTCGGGCGGCGTACGCAGTCGAAGGCGGCCTATACGGTCGGCGCGAACTATCAATTCACGCCGCATTTCGCGGTCTATGCGCGCTACGCCGACGGCTTCCAGACCAACAACATCGATCCGATCACGACGATCGAGCTGTACGAGGCCGGCATCCGCTACCAACAGGGCAATGTCATCAGCGGCTCGGCGACGGTGTTCCAGACCAACTTCCGCAATCAGAACTACAATTTCGCCAATCCGCAAAATCCGTCACAGCAGCAGAACATCAACGCCGACCTGCGCACGCGCGGGATCGAGCTGGATCTCGCTATCCGGCCGATCACCTGGTTCTCGGTCGATCTGCAGGGCGTGCTGCAGCAGCCCAAATTGCTCGACCTGCAGCTCGACGGTGTCAGCCAGGGCGCTGGCTACGAAGGCAACCGCCCCGAGCGTACCCCCGCACGGCTGTTCACCGTTACCCCGGCGATCAAGCTGCCCAACGGGCTCGGCGAGATCTACGGTCGCTACAAGTACATCGGTCGCATCTTTGCCGATGCGGGCAACGGCGTCGCGCTGCCCAGCTATGGCGTGACCAGCGCGGGCATCACCGTGAACGTCAACGACCATATCCAGGCCAATTTCAATGCCGACAACATCTTCAACGTCATCGGCCTGACCGAAGGCAATCCGCGGCAGGGCCAGACGCAGGCGATCACCGATGGCTATTTCTACGCTCGCGGGATTCCGGGCACGACCTATGGGGGATCGCTGACGGTCCGGTTCTGACCGCTGCTATACCGGTGTCAGGGGCGGCGGGCGTAGCGGTACCCGCCCCCCTCTTGCGTGACGGAGAGTCAGGATGAACAAGCGCACGCGTACGGCACTGATCGTGGCTTCCGCGCTGCTGGTCGGCGCGGCAGGCCCGGCGAGCACGCGCCCCGAACTCGCCTATCGGCTGACCGAAGGCGAGAACCTCAACGCCTTCGTGCGGGCGGGGCCGGTCGCCGCGCACCTGCTGCTGCGCAACGGTACGCAGCCGCGCATCCTGGTCGGCTTCCCCGCCGGTAACAGCGGCGTCGGCCTGTGGTTCGGACAGACGGCCACCGCGGTGACGTGGCGGCTCGACCAGCCGCCGCAGCCGCTGACGCGCGGCGCGTTCAACGGCGTCACCGCGATCGCGAGCGTCACCGCACTGCGGCTGGAGCCGCGGCAGGCAGTGCTGTCGAATATCCGGTTCCTCCGCGACTATCAGGCGGTCGGCACGTTCCCGCGCGAGCTGGCGACCGATCCGATCGTCAGCGGCGACACGATGACATGGCGACGCCAGCGCCTCGACGGTGCGCCGGGGTACGAATTGTCGTTGCGCGTCCTTGCCGGGCGGATCGAGCGCGGGGCGATCGTCGCGGATCGCGCCGGACGCATCCGGCTCGCGATCACCGCGCTGACCGGCGAGCGGGCGCTGACCCCGATCCCGGTCGGTCAGCTGCTCAACGATCGTGCCGCCGCCGATCCCGCAGCGCGACAGGCCCTCGCCTTCCTCAGCTATCGCGAGAAGTTCCTTGCCGGCTCGTGGCGCTTCGACACCTATTTCGGGCGCGATACGTTGATGTCGGTGCGATTGCTGATGCCGGCATTGCGTCCGGTCGCGATCGAAGCCGGTCTCGATGCGGTCATCGCGCGCCTCTCGCCGGGGGGCGAGGTGGCCCATGAGGAAGGGATCGGCGAATATGCGATCGTCGCCAACCGCAAGGCCGGGCGCGACGGTGACGCCGCCGAACTCGACTACGGCATGGTCGACGACGATTACATGCTCGCGCCGGTCGCCGCCGATTATCTGCTCGGTGCAGGCGCACCGCGGGCGACCGCCTATCTCGCGACCCCGATCGTCAGCGAGAGTGTTCCCAGGCAGCGGGAGGCGACCGGTGCCGCGCTGGTCCGCAACCTGCGGTTCGTGCTCTCGCAAGCCAAACCCTTCGCGGACGCGCCATCGCCACGCCATCTCGTCGCGATCAAGCCGGGGCGCATGACCGGCGAGTGGCGCGACAGCGAAGAAGGGCTGGGGCGTGGCGTCTACGCCTATGACGTCAACGCCGCGCTGGTCCCCGCCGCGGTCGCCGCCACCGACCGCTTGCTGCGCGCCGGATTGCTCGATCCGTATCTCACCGCCGCGGACCGGCGTGCCTTCGGTGCGGCGGGCACGATCGCGCAGGTGTGGCAGAAGCGCGCACCGCCGCTGTTCCGCGTCACCGTTCCCGCCGCCACCGCGATCGACGACGTGCGCCGCTATGCCGGGACGCTGGGCGTACCTGCCGCACCGGCGCTGGCCGCGATCGGGGACGCGCCGGTCGTCTTTCACGCATTGTCGCTCGACCGCGACGGCACGCCGGTGAAGATCGTCAACTCGGACGAAGGATTCGCTCTGTTGTTCGGACGCCCGGGCGCCGAGGACCTCGATACCTATGTCGGGGCGATCATGCGACCGTTCCCGGCCGGGTTGATGACCGATATCGGGCTGCTCGTCGCCAACCCGGCCTTTGCCGATGCCGCAGCGCAGGCGCGCTTCACCCCCGCCGCCTATCATGGTGCGGTGGTCTGGTCGTGGCAGCAGGCGTTGCTGGCGGCCGGTCTGGCGCGACAGCTCGCGCGCGACGACCTGCCGCCATCGACGCGCACGCGGCTGCGGAACGCGCAAGCGGCGCTGTGGCGCGCGATCGGCGCAGGCAAGACGATCCGCGGTTCCGAGCTTTGGTCGTGGGCGTACCGGGATGGCGGATACCGGATCGTCGCGTTCGGCGCCGGCAAGTCCGACGTCGACGAGTCGAACGCCGCGCAATTGTGGAGCACCGTCTATCTCGCGGTCCAGCCGCCGAAGGCGCGGTAGAGCGCCCCGACGATCCTCATTCCGCCGCGAAGAAGCCGGTAACCGTCAGTCGTCCGGTGGCCGGGTCCGCCGGCAGCACCGCCCCCGCCGGGATCGCGCCGGAATGGAGCAGCCGGCTGCGATAGAGCAAGGCGCGATTGTAGCCGCCGGGCCAGCAGGCGAGCTGCTCGAACAGCGGCGTGTCGCCCGCGACATAGGCCGCCGGCGGCGGGGCGGTGGCGATGTCGCGGCGCAAGGCGGCGAAATAGGCCTCGCGGCGGGCCGGGCCGACCGTCTCGAACCCGGTCGTGCGATGGCGGTAGAAGCCGGTGCCATCGGTTCCTTCCGGGACGAGATAGTGGATCAACGCCAGCCGGTCCGGCTCGAAGGCGTCGACGTGCGGCACCCGCTGCTCGATGGTCAGCGCGGCCGGCGGCGTGGTCACGATCGAGAACCGCGCCTCCAGCACCGACAGGCGCGCGGCACCGAACACCTCCCGCGCCACCCGCGCGATCAACGCGCCGTGCTGCCGGAGATAGTCGTCGGGCACGGCGGCGGCGATGCCCGGATAGTGCCGCCCGGCCGGCGCGAAATCCTGCCGACCCGCATCGCGGCGCCACGCGGCTGGATCGTCCGCGAACCCGTCGATGATCGCGACCGGCTCGCCCTCCGATCCGACACGGTGGACGCTGACGCGGCGCGTCATCGCGTCGCCAGTACCGCATCGTGGAGCGGCAGCGTCGGCACCGCGCGCGCGATCACCCCCGCGATCTGATCGAGCTGCCGGCGGTTGGTCGCGGCGTCGAGTGTGTCGGCAAGCGGCGCATGCGCGATCGCGTGCACGCCCTGCCCCTCCAGCACCGCCAGCCAGCTCGCTTCGCGGAACAGCTCGTCGGCATCCAGCATCAACCGGCCGCTGCGTCGATACTGCGCTTCTTTCTGGACCAGCGTGTCGGGCAGCGTCATCGCCCGTGCCGCGCGCCACAGCGGCGCGTCATGCCCGGCGGTGGCGTGATAATGCAGGATCAGGAAGTCGCGGATCCCGTCCATGTCGCGCCCGAACAACATATTGAAGCGCGCAGCCAGCGCCGGATCGCACTCCGCATCGGGAAACAGCGTGATGAGCTTGGCGATCCCGCTCTGGATCAGGTGGATGCTGGTGGACTCGAGTGGCTCGAGAAACCCCGCCGCCAGCCCGATGCCGACCACGTTGCCGCGCCACGCCTCGCGCCGGAACCCGGCGGTGAAGCGCAGGAAACGCGGCTCGCCGAGTGCGTCGCCATCCAGATTAGCGAGCAACGTCGCCGCCGCCTCGTCGTCGCCCAGATGCGCGCTGGCGTAGACATAGCCGTTGCCGGTGCGATGCTGGAGCGGGATGCGCCATTGCCATCCGGCGGCGCGCAACGTCGAGCGGGTGAACGGCGTCGTCGTCGCCGCCCGCGTGCATGGCACCGCCACCGCCCGGTCGCATGGCAGCCAGTGCGACCAATCCTCGAAGGGAGCGCCCATCGCGCCGCCGATCAGCAGCGCGCGGAAGCCCGAGCAGTCGATGAACAGCTCCCCCTCCAGCCGCTCGCCGCGATCGGTGGCGATGGCGGTCACGAAGCCCGTGGCCGCGTCGCGCTCGACATCACGCGCGATCCCTTCGTGTCGCACCACCCCACGCGCTTCCGCGATCGTCCGCAGATGCCGCGCGTACAGCGACGCGTCGAAATGATAGGCGTACCCGAGCGTCGAAAGGATCGAGCGCGCATCGTCGACCGGCTTGGCGAACCGCCCCGCCGCCGCCAGTTGCGCGGCCAGCGAAAAGGCCGACAAGGGGGTCGTCAGCCCCTCGGCGCGCGCGCGCAGCCAATGCTGATGGAAGGGTACGGCTCCCAGATCGACCCCGAACCGCCCGAACGGGTGGAAATAGCGCGAACCCGGCCGCGCCCAGTCGACGAACTCAATCCCGAGTTTATAGCTCGCCTGCGTCGCGGCGACGAACGCTGCTTCGTCCAGCCCGATCAACTGGTTGAACCAATGAATCGTCGGGATCGTCGCTTCGCCGACGCCGACGGTCCCGATCGCATCGGACTCGAGCAGCCGGATCGACAGCGTATCGCCGAACGCCGCGTTCAGCCCGGCGGCGGTCATCCATCCGGCGGTGCCTCCGCCCAGGATGACGACCTGTCGAATGCGCCGCGGCGCTGTCATCGGATCGTCCTGCGTCATCGACCTTGCCCTAGCATAGATCGTCGGCTTCAGGACCTCGCACCTGGCCGGGACCGGACAGCGCGTCGCAATCGAAGCCGCTCAGTCGATGATCGCCATCCGGATCGCCGCGATCTGCGACGTGAAGCGCGCGTTGTGCAATTGCCGCAACCGTTCCATCTGCGCGAGGGAAGCGGTCATCACCGCGGCCGGCGCAAGCTCGTCGGCGCGGTGCATCGCCACCACCTCGGCATCTGCCAGCTCGGACAGCGGCTCCTCCGCGATCCCGTACAGACCATCCAGCGCATGGTCCTGCTCATCCACCAGCGCCAGCGTCACCGACAACGGCCGGAGCAGCGCACGACGTGCATAGCTTTCCGCCAGCGCTCGCCCTGCGGCGATGTCGGCGAGCGTCGTCTCCAGCGCGCTGCGCCACGCCGCGGCGCCATCGCCCGCGAACAGCGGCTCGCCGACATCGCCCAGCGACCCGTCCGCCTCGTCGACCGCCAGCCCCTCCGCACCCGCTGCGTCGAGCCGCAGCGCGGTCAGCCCGGCCGCCCGCGGCTGACTCGTGGCGTGATAGCCGGCGGTCGAGACGAAGAGGTTGACGGGCTCGATCAGCCCGACCAGCGCGACCAGCTCGAAGCGCCCGGTCTGTGCGTCCTTGGCGAACAGCAGCGGCATGTCCGCCGCCAGCAGCGCGATCTCCCCGCGACCGACCGGCACCAACCGCCGCTGCGCCGCGCCGCGCCGCCGGTCGAGCCGCAACGCGCCGTGGCGCGCAGGGTCGAGCGCCCGCAAGCGCATCATACTGCCTGCATCCCGTGTTCGCGCACCGCCCGCAACAAGTCGCGATGCTGGGGCAGCCGTTGCATCGCATCGGCGCGCAATCGCTCGTTGCGCGAGATCCAGCGTTGCACCAGCGCCGTCTCGGGAGCCGCGTCCGGGCGCGCATAGCGGGTCGGATAATTCATCCCGTGCAGCACATATTGGTAGCTCGGCCAGCCGAACACCTCACGCGCATGATCGAAATCCTGCGGCGCGGGCGGATGATCGCGCCACAGCGCCAGCCGCTCCGCCAGCCCGTCGGGCCAGGTCGCCGGATCGGCATGGTCACGCCAGAACGCGCCGTCGGTGCGCCGCGTGATCGCATAATGCAGCTTCAGGAATTCGACGATCCGCGCCCAATGATGCGTGAAGGCGGCGTTGAACTGGCGCGCGGCAGTGTCGATCGCGCCGCGCGTGCGCGGCAGGCGATCGGCGATCGCGTCCATCGACGCCTCGATCAGCATCAATGCCGACGCCTCCAGCGGCTCGACGAACCCCGCCGACAGCCCGACCGCGACGCAATTGTTCTGCCAGAAACGTTCGCGATGCCCCGCCTCGATCCGCAATACGCGCGCCGACAATTTCTCCGCCGCCGGCCCGATGTAGCGACGCAACGTCGCCTCCGCGGCATCGTCGCTCTGGTGCGCGCTGCTATAGACATGGCCGATCCCGCGGCGCGTCCACAATCCGATATCCCAGATCCAGCCTGCGGACTGTGCCGTGGCGACGGTGTGGCAGGTGACGGGATCGTCGGGATCGTCATACGGCACCTGCATCGCCACCGCACGATCGGCGAACATCACGTCGCGGCAGGAGCGGAACGGCACGTCATAGACGCCCCCGATCAGCAAGGCGGCGAAACCGGAGCAGTCGACGAATAGATCGCCCGCGATCGTCCGCCCGTCGGCCAGCACCACGCCCGCGATGTCGCCATTGTCCGCCATCTCGGCGCGCACGATATCGCCGACGACATGCGTGACGCCCAGCGCGGTGGTGGCATGGTCGTGCAACAGGGTGGCGAACTTGCCGGCATCGAGGTGGTAGGCGTAATTCGCCTGCCCGGCATATTCGGGCATGGTGATCGCCTTGGGCGCGCGCCCGGCGTCGCACAGTGTCGCCTGGAAATCGACCCACTCGGCGAAGTCGGCGCCGCCTGGCTGCCGCTGCCAATAAGGTGCCAGGTCGATCTCGGTCGCGCCCGCCGGCGGGTTGAGCGGGTGGTAATAGGCGTCGTCCGGACCGCCGTCGGCCCAGCCGACGAAACGCGCGCCCTGTTTGAACGCGGCATCGCAGCCGCGCACGAACGCGGTTTCCGACAGCCCGATCTTGGCGAGCGTGTTGCGCATCGTCGGCCAGGTACCCTCACCGACGCCGACGGTCGGCACCTGCGCTGATTCGACGAGCGTCACGCTGACGCCGCTCCCGCTCCGCCGTGCCGCCGCCGCCAGCCGACAGGCCGAGATCCACCCGGCCGAGCCGCCCCCGACGACTATGATTCGTTGAACCAAGCGCTCGGCGCCGACGACGATGGTGCCCGTGTCCCTCACGCCGCAGGCGTGTAATCGTTTGTTATCTATGTTGCAAGTATCTGATAATATTATTAGAATTTTCCCCGGAAACCCGCAGATGCAAGGCGGGGCGATGGGAGGATGAGGATGATGTCACGGCACCGGCATGTGCGCGGCTTGCGGCATATCACGACAGGGATGGGCTGCGCCATCGGCGCGTTGATCGTCGCGACGCCGGCCTTGGCGCAGGAAAGCGTACCCCCTCAGGGAACCGGCATCGCGACGTTGAGCGATCCGGCCGCAGACGACATCGTGGTCACCGGCATCCGCGCCAGCATCGCATCGTCGGCCGCGCAGAAGCGCGACTCGTCGGGTATCCTCGACGCGATCTCGTCCGAAGACCTCGGCAAGTTCCCCGACGCCAACGTCGCCGAATCGTTGCAGCGCATTCCCGGCGTCGCGATCGACCGGAACAACGGCGAAGGGCAGTCGGTCACCGTCCGCGGGCTGGGTCCGCAGTTCAACACCGTGCTGTTCAACGGCCGCAGCTTTGCCTCGGACAACTTTAACCGCTCCTTCTCGTTCGACCTGATCCCGGCCGAGCTCATCAGCGGCGCGCAGGTCTACAAGAGCGCCCAGGCGCCGTTGCAGAGCGGCGGTATCGGCGCGACGATCAACATCCAGACGCCGCGCCCGCTCGACCTGCGAGGCTTCAAGGGGATCTTCACCGCCAAGGCGCTGTACGAGAAGAACAGCGAGAAGTTCACGCCGCAGCTGTTCGGGCTGTTGAGCGACACGTTCGCGGACGGCCGGCTCGGCCTGCTCGGCTCGATCTCGTACCAGAAGCGTATCGCCTCGGTGGATTCGGTCAGCAACGGCGGCTACTTGCCCAATACGACGGTCGGACCGACCAGCAACCCGCTCTTCACCAACGTCTACGCACCCCGCAATCAGGACGTCGGCAATGCACGCGATGCCCGCACCCGCCTGGGCGCGACGCTGGTCGCGCAATATGAGGCCAGCGACACGCTGACCTTCACGGTCGACGGCCTGTACAACAAGTTCAAGAGCGACTCGACGACGCGCGCGCTGGGCAGCTGGTTCGAGCCGTCGAGCTACACCGCGGCAACAATCGACTCGAACCGCACGATCACCTCGCTCACCACGAACGGCAACGCCGACTTCATCTCATCCGGCGCGATCCGCGAGACGACGACATGGGAAGCCGGCGGCAACGTCGAATGGAAGCCGTCCGACCAGTTCAAGATGACGCTCGACGCCACGTGGTCGCGCGCGAAGAATGCCGGTGGGGGCAAGTCGTATTTCGCCGTGATCGGCTCGCCGTCGACCTATAGCTTCCAGGAGGCGGAGAACGGCGGGATCGGCTCGACCTCCGGCTATGGCGCGGGCGTGCTGACCAACCCGGCGCTGGGCCGCACGCACATCGCGGGGGTCAACGGCAACGACATCACCGAAAAGGTGACGGAATATCGCTGGAACAACGAGTTCAAGCCGGTGGATGGCGTGCTCAAGGCGTTCCGCTTCGGTCTGGCGCGCACCACGCGTGACAAGAACAACGTCCCCATCACGTCGGCGGACGACGTCGGCTGCATCTATTGCGGCTATCCGACGCTCGCCGATCCGTCGTTGCTGTCGTCGTTCACGATGAACTCGCTCGGCGCGAAGAGCGGGTCGGTGCCGCTCACCTTCCTGACCTTCGATCCGCGCGCCTACCTCAACTTCCTGACCAGCGCGGCCGCCACCTCGGCGCTCGACACCGCGCAGAAGCTCGCGCCGGGCACGACCGCGGCGCGCTATGCAAGGGCCAACGGCTATGCGGCGACCCCGCAACCGTCGGCGCGGGTCAAGGAAACGGTCTACGCCAGCTATGCCGACATGGACTTTGAATCGACCATCGGCAGCATGCCGTTGTTCGTCAACGTCGGCGCGCGGTACGAATATACCGAGCTTAGTTCGTTCGGGCAGCAGCGCCAGCTGGTCGATCTGACGCCGACCGGCGGCAACCCGCCGACCGACCCGACGATCTATGTCGGCGTGTTCAACAGCACGTCAGGTCTGCCGGTGTCGCGTCAGTCGTCGTACAGCAACTTCCTGCCCAACGCGAACGTCCGCCTGAACCTGACTCCGACGTTGCAGGCGCGCGTGGCGGCCTATCAAACGCTGACGCGCCCGGCGATCGGCGATCTGGCGCCGACCTTCAACACCGAGACGCTGCGCCCGGCGACGCTGAGCGCCAGCGGCGGCAATACCGAGCTGAAGCCGTATCGCGCCAATAACGCCGATCTGTCGGTCGAATGGTATCCGACGCGCACGACGACGTTGTCCGCCGCGGTCTTCTACAAGAGGATCAGCGACTTCATCGTCCAGAGCTTCGCGATCGAACGCCTGCCGATCCTCAACGCCGGCAACGCGCAGGGCGTCCGGCTGCCGGCCGGTGGTCTGATCACGCAGGTCGGTGGGCAATTCTTCGGCGAGTTCAGCGTGCGGCGTCCGCGCAACGCGGAGTCGCTGGAGATCAAGGGTCTCGAACTGAACCTGGTCCACACGTTCGACTGGCTGCCCGGCGTGCTGAGCGGCTTCGGCGTGCAGGCGAACGCGACCTTCGTCAGCACCAACCGCGACTTCGACGTCAACCAGACCAACCAGTCGTTCGCGGCGGAAGGCATCGGCAATTCGCAGAACGGCACGGTGTTCTACGAAAAGTACGGCATCTCGGCGCGCATCGCCTACAACCGCCGCGAGCGCTTCCTGCGCCAGCTGGCGGGCGGTTCGGGCAACGAGCCGATCTTCGTGCGCGATTACGGCCAGTTCGACGGCAGCGTCGCGGTCAACGTCACGCCGGCGGTGCAGGTGTTCGTCGAAGGCACCAACCTGTTCAACGCGAAGTATTTCACCACAGGCCGCTTCGACAACCAGCTGCTGACCTACCAGAACTTCGGTCCCCGTTACGACGCGGGCGTCCGCTTCTCGTTCTGATCCCCCTGACGGGGCGGCGATTTCTTCCGCCGCCCCGCTTTGTTGCAACCATGAAACGCGCACGATACGTCGGCAGGCGATGCGCGATCCATGCTTCTCCCCTGCCTCGACGCCGGTGACGTGATGGACCGTAGCGCGCGCCTGTTGATCGTCGACGACGACCCCGACATCCGCGAGCTGACCGCCGATTTCCTTACGCGCCACGGCTATGTCGTCGATGTCGCCCAGGATGGTGCGGCGATGCGTCGCGCGATGGCGACGAACGACTATGCGCTGCTGGTGCTCGACGTCATGATGCCCGGCGAGGACGGGCTGACGCTGCTGCGCGGGCTCGACCGGTCCGCGCCGCCCGCGGTCATCATCATGTCGGTGATCGGCGAGGAGGTCGACCGGATCGTCGGGCTTGAGATGGGCGCCGACGATTATATCGCCAAGCCCGCCAACCCGCGCGAACTGCTCGCCCGCATCCGTTCGGTCCTGCGCCGCGCCGCCGCGACCGCGCCGGAGGCGGGCGTCCGCCAGAGTGCGGTGGTGCGCCCGTGGCAGCATTTCCAAGGCTGGCGGCTCGACCCGATCGGGCGACAGTTGCTCGATCCCGACGAGGTGATCATCAACCTGTCGGACGGCGAGTTCCGGCTGCTGATGACCTTCGTCGACCATCCGCGCCGCGTGCTGACCCGCGACTTCCTGCTCGACCACGCGCGCGGCCCGCTCGCCGAGCATTTCGATCGCGCGATCGACGTGCAGGTCAGCCGCCTGCGCCGCAAGCTGGCGCGCAGCGACGGGCGGGGCGGCGACGAGCTGATCCGCACCGTCCGCAACGAAGGCTATATGTTCGCGGCCGATGTCGCGCAGCGTTGAGCGGCGCCGGCCGCTTGCCCGGCCGATCTTCGTGCTGGTGGTGGTGTCGGTGCTCGTCACCGCCGTCATCTCCTTCGCGGTCACCTTTTCCGGTCCGCCGCCGTTCGAGCCGCCGCGCAGCCTGACCGGCATCGCCCGCGCGCTGAAAGGCGAACGCCCGCCGTTCGGGTTCGGCGGGATGCCACCGGGCAGCGGCGATCGCCCGATGCCGCCCGGGGCCTTCCGTCACGGCCCGGCCCCACTTCAACGTCAGCGACTCGCGACGCCCCCACGTCCACGCCCGGATGAGCGCGCCAATGCCGAGGCCGCCGCACGGCTCGCCGCCACGTTGCGCGTCCCCGTCGCCGACGTGCGCGCCTTCACCCAGCCGGGACGCAGCGAGGGCGAGGCGTTCTCGGGCGACTGGACGTTCGGCTGGCGGCAGGACGGCGGCTGGTGGGTGGTCCGCAGCCAGCAGCCGCCGTGGCTGACACGCTGGCACGTCCGCACCTTGCTGGCGCTGCTCGCGGCGATCCTGCTGCTGTCGATCCCCGGCTGGTGGCTGGCGCGCGCGATCACCCGCCCGCTGCGCCTGCTCGCCGCGGCGGCCGATCGCGCTGGCACCGGTGCCCCGCTCCCCGACCTGCCCGGCGGCTCGCGCGAAATCCGCGACCTCGCGCGTTCGGTGTCGACGATGCACGCCCGGCTCGCCAGCCATGCCGAGGCACGCACCGCGATGCTGGCCGGGATCGCGCACGACCTCGGCACCCCGCTCGCCCGCCTCGCCTTCCGGGTCGAGGGGTTGCCCGAGGCGGCGCGCGCCAAGGCCGCCGCCGACATCGAGGAGATGCGCGCGATGATCGGCGCGACGCTCGTCTTCGCGCGCGATGACGCCGCCGCCACGATGATGGTGCGGCTCGATCTCGCCAGTCTGATCGACAGCCTCGTCTACGATCTCAAGGACATCGGCGCCGCGGTCGAATCGACCGGCGGCCCGCGCGCGATCGTGCGCGGCGACAGCGGCGCGCTGCGCCGGCTGTTCGCCAATCTGGTCGAGAATGCGATGCGCTACGGCGAGCGCGCGGCGGTCGGCTGGACGGTCGACGACGGGCGGGTGACGATCACGATCGACGATGTCGGGCCCGGCATCGATCCGGCGCTCGCCGAGCGCTTGTTCCAGCCGTTCGTGCGCGGCGATCCGTCGCGCAACCGCATGACCGGCGGCACCGGGCTCGGGCTCGCGATCGTCCGCACAATCGCCACCGCGCACGGCGGCGCGGTCACGCTCGGCAACGGCGCGACGGGCGCGCAGGCGCGCGTGGTGCTGCCCCTGTCGGCATAAATCCCCCCTTCCCCCCCTCCTTAGAGCGGGATGAAAATAGGAGACTGAGGGCATTGCAACACGCTGCAACAAGCTTGCAGCGCCCCGACATATCGGCGTGAGCAAGCGCCTCCACACGGCTCAGCAGCAAAGCGGGAGCCACTCCACCATGACCGATCACGACCATTCGCACGGCCACAGCCTGGCCGAAGACCTGCAGCGGATCGACGCGCTGATGGCGCGCCGCCGCGCGCTCAAATGGTTCGCGGGGGCCGGCACGGTCGCGTTCCTCACCGGCTGCGGCGGCAGCGACGCCGCCAGCACCGACACCACGACGTCCATTACCGCGACGCCGACCCCGACCCCGACCCCGACCCCGACGCCCACCCCTACGCCGACCAGCACCACCGCGACCGGCACCTGCATCGCCGATCCGCAGGAAACCGGCGGCCCCTATCCGGCCGACGGCACCAACACGTCGGCGGGCTCGACCAGCAACGTGCTGACCAGCACCGGCATCGTCCGCTCGGACATCCGCGCCAGCTTCCTCACGACCACCACCGTCGCGACCGGGATCGCGATGACCTTCACGATCACCGTCGTGAACGTCAATGCCACCTGCGCCCCGCTCGCCGGCTATGCGGTGTATCTGTGGCATTGCGATCGCAGCGGCAATTACTCGCTGTACGGCAGCGCGGCGGGCGAGAGCTATTTGCGCGGCGTGCAGGTCACCGACGCGAACGGGCAGGTCACTTTCACCACGATCTTCCCGGCCTGTTACGACGGACGCTGGCCACACATGCATTTCGAGGTGTTCTCGACGCTCTCGAACGCGCTCGGCGGACGCTATGCGATCCTGACCAGCCAGTTCGCGATGCCTGCCGGCACCTGTACGACCGCCTATGCCGACACGACGACCTATCCGTCGAGCCAGTCGAACTTCGCGCGCGTCGCCTTGTCGAGCGACAACGTCTTCGGCGACAATACGACGGCCCAGCTCGCGCAGATGACGCCGACGATCACCGGCAGCCCGTCGACCGGCTTCACCGCGACGGCGGTGATCGGCGTCGCGCGGTAAGGCTAACGCCCTCGTCCCCGGACTGATCCTGGGCGGCGCGGCCGGACGCGTATCCGTCATTTCGAGCGTAGCGAAGCAATCCAGGGCGTCCTGATCCGACCCTGGATTGCTTCGCTACGCTCGCAATGACGATCGCCGGGTTAGGCCCGGGACGACGAAGGCATGGACAACTTCAACGACGCCAGCAGCGTCGCGAAATGCGCCTGCGCCTCGGGTGTGGGCCCCGGATACGGCCCCTCGGTCGGCTGGTCGCCGATATAGCCCATGTCGGCCTTGCCCTCGGGCAGGCTGTAGAAGCCGAGCACGAAAAGGTTGCGCAGCCGGTCCATGAACGCGACCGGTTGCGCCATCGCCGGGCTTGGCACCTCGACGGTCAGCACGTCGAGCAGCGTCGCGCGCTGTGCCGCCGTCGCCGCGGTGAACGCGTCGCCGTGCAACACCCGGCTCTGCGCATCGAGCCACGTCAGCCCGGCGATCACCTTCGCGCGATCGGCTTGCTGCTGCGGATAGGGCGCGCTGATCCATTCGTCGATGAACGCGCCGACGCCCAGCGTCCCTGCCCCCGGCGAGGCGGCATCGGCGGGCAGGATCATGTCGCCCAGCATGTCGACGGTGGCGCGTTGCGGCTTGGTCAGCGTCAGCGGCCACGGCACCTTGGGCGCGGTCAGGTCGGGATCGCGGCCATAGCCCTTGGTGGCCGGCATCGGTGCGATGCTCGCCGGCCAGTCCACCACCTTGAACGGCGGCGGCGCGCCGGTTGCCTGCGGCGCGGCGGCAGCAGCCGCGCCCCGATTGGCGAGCGACAGCGCGGTGGCGGTGGCGAGCCATTGCAGCGTCGTACGGCGGGTGAAGGTCATGCCAGCGCTCCTGACGACAGACGGGTGGCGAGCCGCTCCGACGCGCGCAGCGCCAGCGCGAGGATGGTGAGCGTCGGGTTCTTGTGCGGGCCGGAGGCGAAGGTCGCACCGTCCATCAGCACGACATTGTCGACATCCCACGTCTGGCCATAGCTGTCGACCACCGAGGACTTCGGGTCGGCGCCCATCCGCGCGGTGCCGAGTTCGTGGATGATCTCGCCGCCCGCGGTCATGATCTGCTCGGGCGGCAGATCGGGGTCGAGGATCGTGCCGTTCAGCCGCTTGAACACCGAATGCGCGGCACGCCGGCCGTGCGCGACCTGATTGACCTCGTGCTTGGACCAGCGGAACGCGAAGCGCAGCACCGGGATGCCGAACCGGTCCTTCACGGTCGGATCGATTTCGCAGAACGTGTCCTTGTTGGGGATCATCTCGCCGCGCAGCGTCAGGCCGATCGTCGCGCCGGAGGCGTTGCGCACCGCCTGCTTCAGATCCTTGCCCCAGACGCGGGGCAATGCCGCCGACGACGGCAGGCCGAACCGCCCGCCGATCTCGAAATGATAGCCGCGCGCGAAGTCCAGCTCGCCGCGCTTCTGCTGTTCGTACAGCCAGAACGGAATGTAGATATGCTGCCCGCCGATCCCGTCCTCGTTGTAGCGCGGCCGCCCGGCGAGGCCGGGGATGAAGGCACTGAACGACGCACCGGTCGAATCGGTCAGGTTGCGCCCCAGCTCGCCCGACGAATTGGCGAGCCCGCGTCCCTGCTCGCCCGAATTGAGCAACAGCCGCGTCGTCTCGCCGGTCCCCGCCGCCAGCACCACCGCGCGCGCCGTGACCTGGTGACGCTGTCCGGTCTTGCGGTCGACATATTCGACCCCCGCGGCGCGACCGCGCGCGCCCATCACGACGCGCGACACCATGGCGTCGGTGACGACGCGCAACTTGCCGGTCGCCTTGGCCATCGGCAGCAACGACGTGGTGGTCTGGAACATCGCGCCGATCGTGCAACCGCGCGTGCACGGCGTCGCGTTGAAGCAGGCGCTGCGCGGCGCGACCTTGTCGGGCATGTCGCGCGTCAGCACCGCGGTATGCGCCGCGCGCACCGGGATCCCGAGGCTTTCGGCCGCCGCGGTGATGAGCATTTCGGGCACGCGCGGCTTGGGCGGCGGCATCAGGCAACCGGCCGGGGAGTCGGGATGGTTCTCGAGCCCGATCGGTCCGCCGTTGACGCCGATCATCCGCTCGACGCGGTCGTAGAAAGGCGCGACATCGTCATAGCCGATCGGCCAGTCCACCCCGAGCCCGTCGCGCGAGAACGGCTTGAAGTCATAGGCGCCGAACCGCGGCACGTGCCGCCCCCAATGGTTGGTGCGCCCGCCCAGCATCCGCGGGCGCCACCAGCGGAAGTCGCTGCCCTCAGTCATCGTATAGGGTTCGCCCTCGACCTGCCAGCCGCCATCGACGGTGGCGTCGAAATAGCCGAACGGCTTGTCCGGCGTACCGGTCCCGCGCAGCGGCGCGTCGCTTTCGGGCGCGAACATGTTGACCTCGGCCTGCGGATCGTAATCGCGCCCGGCCTCGAGGATCAGACAGCGCACGCCGGCCTTGGTCAGCGTATAGGCCGCCATCCCGCCCGCCGCGCCGGACCCGACGATGACAACATCGACGGCGCTTTCCGCAACCTTCGGCGACCGTGCCATTACTTGCCGGCCCCCGTCGCCGACGCGCCGATCCGGCGCAGCTTGATGTTGCGGAACGCCACTGGCTCGCCGTGGTCCTGCAAGCCGATGACTCCGCTGTCGTAGGTGCCGAAGTGCGGCATCTTCGCAAACTTCGACCCCGCCACCCGCTGCCGCCACGCGTCATCGCCATAAGAGACATCGGCGGTCGGCACGCCGTTAAGCCATTGGCGGATACGGCCGTTCTGGACGAGCAACCGCGCATGGTTCCACGTACCCGCCGGCTTGGAGACGCCGGCCGGCGGCACCGTCATGTCGTACAGCGATCCAGCACGGTGGGTCGGAATTTTGCCGTCAGAATGTCCCGCATCGTCAAGCACCTGCATCTCCAGCCCGGTTTGGTAGAGCAGCGGCGCGCCCTCGACGGGGCGCGCCAGGTACAGCACGCCGCTATTGCCGCCCTTCTCGACCTTCCAGTCGAGCGTCAGCTCGAAAGCGCCATGCAAATCGGCGGTGACCAGATCGGTCCCACTCATCTTGCCATCGGCCTTGGTCAGCAGCAGCGTCCCGTCACGCACCGTCCACGTCGACGGCGCCGGCCCGCCTCCGAACGCACCCCAGCCGGACAGATCCTGCCCGTTGAACAGCAGCTTCCAGCCTTGCGCGCGCTCGGCGGGGGTCAGGCTGTTGTCCTTCGCCAGCGCCACGCTCGAGGTCGTCATCACCAGCGCCGCCGCGATGCCCAGTGCCCACCGCATCTTCACTCTCCCACCATCGTCGTGCGCCCCAAGCCGCCGTCTCCGGAGAGGCTTAACGCTTTCATTTTTGTTTACAAGAAAGGTCCGGGCTCCGCCTGGGGACGTTTTGCGCTGATGCGCGTTAGGCGCTGCGTTCAATGAGAGAAGGCGCAGCGCATGGCCGAACGAACGATCATCGTCACGGGAGCGGAATCGGGGATCGGCGCGGCCTGCGCGGCCGGATTCGGCAAACTCGGCGACCGCGTCGCGATCCTCTATTATGCGGATCGCGACGCTGCCGAAACGACTGCCACAGCCGTCCGTGCAGGCGGCGGTAACGCGTTGACCGTGCAGGCGCATGTCGACGACGAGGCGTCGGTCGCAGCTGCGTTCGCCCATGTCGAGTCCACGTGGGGACCGGCCGACGTGCTGGTCAACTCGGCAGGACTGAACATGAGCGGGGTCACCGTACGCGCGATGACGCTCGATCAATGGCGGCGACTGCTCGACACCGATCTGACCGGCGCATTCCTCACCTCGCGCCGCTTTCTCACCGGTCGCGGAACCGCGACGAGCGATGCCGCGATCATCCATATCTCCTCGATCCATGCCTATGCCGTGCGCGCGGGCGGTGCGGACTATTGTGCCGCGAAAGGCGGACTTTCCAATCTGGTCGAGACGCTGGCGATCGAGGAAGCGCCCAATGGCGTCCGCGTGAACGCCATTGAGCCGGGGATGATCCTGACCCCGATGAACGCGCGTGCGCAGCAGGACGATGCGTATCGCCAGACCCTGGAGAAGAACATCCCGCTCGGTCGCGCCGGCAAGCCGGAGGAAGTCGCGGATCTTGCGGTATTCCTCGCCTCGGCTCACGCGCGCTACATCACCGGTGCGCGGATCGTGATCGACGGCGGCCTGTCGCTGATGCAGGCGCTCGGCGCATGACCGGACGGGCGATCGACGACCCGCACCGCAAGGACGCGGTCGCAAATGCCGATGTCGCGCTCGACTTCAACGTCAAGCGGATCGAAACGGTATCGCTCGACGGCCCGCCCGACCTAATGTCGCGCGACCTGATGAGCCCCTATATCTGGCGCGAGCCGGACGGCCGCTGGGGGATCATGGTGCGCGCGGTCGTCAAGGCCGACGCCCCGCTGACCGATACCGGCCAGATCTGGGGCGGATGGAGCGACGACGGCGTGCGCTTCACGATGCTCTCCGCACCCTCGCTGATGCCCGGCCCTGACGACAACGACGCCGGCGGGGTCGAGGATCCGACCGTGATCCGGGGCGATGACGGCTATATCGTCTATTATTCGGGCGTTCGTGCCGACCACGCCCATAGCGAACTGTCCTATGCGACCGGCCCGTCGCTCGATCGGTTGACCAAGAGCGGCGTCGCGCTCGCTTCGACCAAGTCGGAGGGTAACACCAAGGAAGCGACGATCGACCGCACCGTCGACGGCCGCTGGCGGTTGTTCTACGAATATGCCGCCGATGAGGCGTCACGCGTCGGGCTGGCGATCGGGGCAGGTCCGGCAGGGCCTTGGCAGGAGCAGCCGACCCCGTTCATGCCGCGCGAAGAGAGCTGGGACGACTGGCACCTTTCGACTGGTCCGTTACTGACCGACGATCCCGCCAGGCCGGTGATGTTCTACAACGGCGCCACCCGCGACGCCCGGTGGCGGATCGGCTGGGTTGCGTTCGACGCCGATTGCACGAACGTCGTCGCGCGCGGCATTCAGCCACTGGTCACGCCACCGCCCGTTGCCGACCGCACCGCGACCGACATCGCCTTCGCCGCTTCCGCGGTCGTCGCGGATGGCGCGATCTGGCTTTATTATTCGCTCGAAGACCGCCGCCTGGCCCGCGCGCTGATCCGCCGAAGCTGACCCCCGTCGGATATCGCTGCCGCTATCGTCCGCGATGCCCGCTCATCTCGGCACCCGCATCGGGCGCGAAGCGGCGATTGAAGACGATCGCGGAGGCGGAGATCGTCGCAACCACCACGAAGGCGATCGAGAAGGTCGTCAGCGTCGGCTGACCTGTGCCGCCCAGCGCGCTGCCCAGCTCCAGCACCGTCGCCGCGGTGCAGATGCCGAGCGAGAGCGTCAGTTGCTGGAAGGTGGCGTAGAAGCTGGTTGCCGCGCTCATGCGCGTCTTGTCGACATCGGCATAGGCGATCGCATTGAAACCGGTGAACTGGAACGAGGTGAAGAACCCCGAGATGCCCAGCACCACCACGATCGCGGCGATCGGCCAGTCGGGACGGAACAACGCGCAGGTCGCATAGCCGGCGCTGCTCGCCAGTCCCGAGACGATCAGGCTGCGCCGAAACCCCCAGCGACGCAAAACGCGCGGCGCGAGCGCCTTCATCGCCAGCGCACCGACCGCGCCTTCCATGGTGAGCGACCCGGTCCTAGCCGCGGACAGACCGAAGCCAAGCTGGAACATCAGCGGCAACAGGAACGGCTGCGCGCCCTGCGTGATGCGCGTCAACGAGCCGCCGAGCACCGACAGGCGAAAGGTCGGCACGCGCATCAGCGTCGGATCGAGGATCGGATCGGCGGCGCGCCGTGCGTGACGGACATAGCCGAGCCCGAGCACGACGCCCGACGCCAGCAGCACCAGCGCGACCTTGCCCGTGCCCGGACGGCTCGCCAGTTCGAACCCGAACAGCAGGCAGCCGAGCGAAAGCCCCGACAGCAGGAAGCCGGGAAGGTCGAACCGCGCGCGGGCGTCGCCGCGCACCTCCGGCACCAGCAACAGCGCGCCGATCACGCCTGCGACGCCGATGGGAAGGTTGAGATAGAAGATCCAGCGCCAGTCCAGCCACGTGACGATGAATCCGCCGAGCGGCGGCCCGAGGATCGGTCCGATCAGTGCCGGCATCACCAGCCACGACAGCGCCTGCACCATGTCCTCCCGAGCGACGCTGCGCAGCAGGACGAGCCGCCCGACCGGCACCATCATCGCGCCGCCGATCCCCTGCAGAAAGCGCGCGGCAACCAGCACGGGCAACGATCCGGCCTGCGCACAGGCGACCGAGCCGAGCAGGAACACCCCGATCGCCGCGCAGAAGATCGTGCGCGAACCGAACCGGTCCGCAAGCGTGCCGCTCGCCGGGATGAAGAGCGCCAGCGCGAGCAGGTAGCTGGTGAGTGCGAGGCTGAGGCTGGTGGCCGGAGCGCCGAGATCGCGCGCCATGGTCGGCAAGGCGATCGTCAGCACCGTCCCGTCGAGTTGCTGCATGAACAACGCCGATGCGACGACAAGCGCGATCACGCGATACCCGCGCGGCCGCGTCTCTTCCGGCGCGGTCGTCGTCGCGTCGGCGTCGCGACTGGTGACCGCCTCGACCGCCGGCGCCAGCCCATCGCCGACGTCCGCGCTCATCGAGGCCAGATTACGTCGTCTCCACCGCATGCGTTTCCTATCGTCGTGTCGTCCCGGCACAGAACGCTGCGTGCACCGATCGGCTCATCTGGTGCCCACGATCCACGATCTTCCCGCCCGGATCGTTCCTCGTGCTCGGATGTGTTGCACATCGTCGGTCTGGGCGCCGCTACATGCGACTGGCCTAATGGCGGGAGCGGGAACGATCGTCGTCGACCTTCTCGTCGTCCCCACCCGACCGATGCGCCAACCGCTGGCAGCGGAGTCTGGAATGTCGCGGTGGATTGGCGGAGACGGAGGGATTCGAACCCTCGGTACGGTTTCCCGTACGACGCTTTAGCAAAGCGTTGGTTTCAGCCACTCACCCACGTCTCCGGGCCGGCGTGAGGCGCGGCTATAGCGAGAGGGATCGCGGCGATCAACTGGGCGCGGACGATTTCCGCACATCGCGCCTGCGACTCCGGTCGTCGTGCCGTTCATTGCGGCGACAGCACCGGGCAGCCTATAACCGCGCGATGATCGAGGGGGCAGGCATGAAGCGGATCGCACAACGCAGCATCGGGGCAGCGATGCTGATCGTCGCCCTCATCGGTGCGCCGCTCGGCGCCGCGGCACAGGTACGCACCATCGACCCGAATGCCGCGATCGACGGCGATGTCTCGACCGCGCCGCCGCGCAGCGTGCGGACCCCGACCGCGCCCGCACCGGCGCGCCCGCTTCCCGCCGCGCCGGCACAGGAGACCGACCCCGCGCCGCTGCCGCAGACCGCGGCGCCGACCACCGGGGCGGAGGTCCGTGCGGACGCCGCCACCACCGCCGCCGCGACGTACAAACGCGACGACCTGATCGGCGCGGGTGAGGGCGTGTTCGGCAAGGGGGCCGAGGGATTCGCGCAGATCATCGAGAAGATCCTGAAGGATCAGGGCGAGCCCAACGCCTATATCGCCGGGCGCGAGGCGTCGGGGGCATTCATCCTCGGCGTCCGCTACGGTTCCGGAATCATGACGCACAAGGTCGAGGGGCAGCGACCGGTCTATTGGACCGGTCCGTCGGTCGGTTTCGACGTCGGCGGCGACGCCAACAAGGTGTTCGTGCTCGTCTACAACCTCTACGATTCGCACGAATTGTTCACGCGCTTCCCCGGCGCGGAAGGGCGGCTGTATTTCGTCGGCGGGTTCGCCGCGACCTATTTGCGCAAGGGCAATGTCGTGCTGATCCCGGTGCGGCTCGGCGTGGGTTGGCGCGCCGGGGTCAACGTCGGCTACATGAAGTTCACCGAGACGTCGAAGTGGCTGCCGTTCTGACCCACGCCTGACCGGCGGGGCGTCAGCGCCCGCCGGGGAAGCCGGTCGTCTCGAAGCGGATCGGCGCGCCCTGCGGCGCGTCGCCGAGCTGATCCTCCCACATCGCCACCTGCCCGCGCACGATCGTTCCGATCGGCTTGCCGGTCAGCTCCATCCCCGTGAACGGCGACCAGCCCGCGCGCGAGCGCAGCCAGCGCTCCTCGATCGTCCAGCGCTTCTTGAGGTCGACGATCGTGAAGTCGGCGTCATAGCCCGCCGCGATCCGACCCTTGCCGGTCAGCCCGAAGATCCGTTGCGCCCCCGCACTGGTCAGCTCGATCACGCGCTGCAGCGACAACCGCCCATGCGCGGCATGATCTAGCAGCAGCGGCAACAGCGTCTGCACCCCCGGCATCCCGCTGGGGCTCGCCGGATACGGCTTGTTCTTCTCTTCCAGCGTATGCGGCGCGTGGTCGGAGCCGATCACGTCGGGCACACCCTGGTTGAGCCAGTGCCAGAGCCCGTCGCGATGCGCGCCCGAGCGGATCGGCGGGTTCATCTGCGCCAGCGTGCCGATTCGCGGATAGGCTTCCTCGCCGGCCAGCGTCAGATGCTGCGGCGTCACCTCGCAGGTCGCGATGTCCTTGTTCTGGCCGAGCAATTCCAGCTCGGCCGGTGTGGTGACGTGCAGGACGTGGATCCGCCGCCGCGCCGCGCGCGCCAGCCGCAGGATGCGCGTCGTCGCGAGCAGCGCGCTCTCGTCGTCGCGCCACACCGGATGCGACGACGGATCGCCCTCGACGCGCTCGCCGGCGCGCGCGTTCATGCGGTCCTCGTCCTCGGCGTGGATCGCGACACGGCGGTGACCGCTCGCGAGCACCTCGGCGAGCCGCGCATCCTCGCTGACCAGCAGGTCGCCGGTCGATGCGCCCATGAAGATCTTCACCCCCGCGGTGCCAGGCAGCCGCTCCAGCTCGGCCAGATCGCGCGCATTGTGGTTGGTCGCGCCGACGTAGAAGGCATGGTCGCACCACATCCGCCCCTTGGCGCGGGTCAGCTTGTCCTCGATCGCCTCGGCGGAGTCGGTGTTCGGCTTGGTGTTCGGCATCTCGAACACCGCGACCACGCCGCCCATCACTGCCGCCTCGCTGCCGGTGGCGAGATCTTCCTTGTGCACCAGCCCCGGCTCGCGGAAATGCACCTGCGTGTCGATGACCCCGGGCAGGATGTCGAGCCCCGTACAATCGACCGTGCGCCCCGCGTCGCCGCGCGCACCGATCGCGACGATCCGCCCGTCGCGCACGCCGACATCGGCATCCACCGGTCCGCCCGGGGTGTGCACCGTGCCACCGGTCAGCAGGAGATCGTAGGTCGCCATTGTCAGCCCTTTCCGGCTCTTTCGCGGGGTCGCCGCTCTCCCTACCTTGGTGCCATGGACGATACCACCCCGGCGACGATGCTGGCGGACCGCGCGCTGCTGCGGCTGTCCGGCGAGGATGTACGCGGCTTCCTTCAGGGCCTGTTGACCAACGACGTCGCGGGCGCGCTCCCGGTCTGGGCGGGGTTGCTGACGCCGCAGGGCAAGGCGCTGTTCGACATGATCGTCTGGGCGGACGGCGACGACATCCTGCTCGACGTCGAGCAGGAGCAGCGCGATGCGATCGCGCGCCGGCTGACCATGTACCGGCTGCGGCGCGCGATCACGATCGTGCCGGACAATGGACTGGCGGTGCACTGGGCGCGTGACGCCGAAGGGCAGGCGCCCGATCCGCGCCTGCCCGAACTCGGTATGCGCTGGATCGCACCGCCCGCAGCCCCCGCCTCGGGGTGGCACGAACACCGCCTGTCGCTGGGCGTCGCGGAGGGCGTGGCCGACGTGGGAGCCGGCGAGACGCTGTGGCTGGAGGCGAACGCGCGCGAGTTGCACGGCGTCAGCTTCACCAAGGGCTGCTACGTCGGGCAGGAGAATACCGCGCGGATGCACCACCGCGATAAGGTCCGCCGTCGGCTTGTCGTCGCACCGATCGACGAAAGCGACGCGCGCAAGCGTTCGGTCTATCCGGATTCGGGTTTGATGGTAACGCTCCGCCGCGTCGACACGCTTGGCGACGCGCGCATACCGGACTGGCTGGCGACGGCGGTCGGAACAGACGCCTGGGATGCCCTGAGCTAAGGCCGATCGACATTCGTGGTGGTGCTGCCCTCTCCCCTGGACAGGGGAGAGGGATAGCGGAGCTTGCCAGCGTGCTGGCTAGCGCAGCTTTGGTGAGGGGTTGAGCGAGCCGAAGGCTCGCGCGCTCGCTTGCGCGAGCGCCACCCCTCACCCAGCTCCGACTAAGACTTTGCTGCGCAAAGCCTAAGTCTGCGCAGCCCTCTCCCCTCGAAGAGGGGCGAGGGCCGGGAAGGCAATCATAAATGTCGATCGGTTCTGGCACGCAACCCACCGCCCAACAAAAAAGGAGGCCGGCTTGCGCCGACCTCCCTCTTTTCGGTCAACGTGATCGACCTTACTGGCCCGAACCCGGACCGTAGGTGATCTCGACGCGACGGTTCTGCACTTCGCGGACGCCATCGGCGGTCTCGACGCGCAGCTTGGTCTCGCCGAACGCTTCGGTCGTCATCACGCCGTCGGGGATACCCTTCGACGCGAGGTACGCCTTCACGCCGTCTGCACGACGCTGCGACAGGCCCACGTTGTACTTCGCCGAACCCGAGGTGTCGGTGTAGCCAGCCAGCATGACCTGCGCGTTGTTGCAGCTCTGGTACTGGGTAACCGCGTTGTCGAGGATCGACGCCGCTTCCGGGGTGACGTCCGACTTGTTCCACTCGAAGAACACGATGAACGGACCCGGCGAGCAGACCACTTCCGGCGGCGGAGGCGGCGGCGGCGGGGGCGGAGGAGGCGGCGGCGGCGGCGGCGGAGGCGGCGGAGCCGCTTCTTCCGGAGCGCCGAAGTTGTACGTCACGCCACCCAGCAGGCTGTGCGAACGGAAACGACCGTCGTACGAACTGCCGCGCGCGTCGAACAGGTTAACGTTGTCGGCGTTGAAGAAGCGATACTTCAGCGAAACGTCGACGTTCTCGCTCAGCGGTGCACGGATACCGGCCAGCGCCTGCCAGGCGAACACGGTGTCCGAGTCGTCGAGGAAGCGATAGGCGTTCGGCGCCGACATGCGGGCCTGAACGCGGGCCACACCCGCACCGCCGCCGACGAAGCCCTGCAGGCCGTCGTCCTCACCGAAGTCGAGCAGACCGTTGACCATGAAGCTCAGCGCCGAGGTACGGCCGCCGACGCCATCATAGGTGCCCGGGTTCGCCTGCGTCGCGCCGCTGGTCGGAACGCCCGCGGTCGTGCGGAGGCTGTCGATGCTCGCGCGACGATAACCGGCTTCGGTTTCGAGGCGGAACGCACCGAAATCGTAGCCGACGACGCCGTCGACATCCCAACCGTAATCGTGGTCGACAGTGGCGGTACCACTGCGGCTCGCTGCGGTACCAACGACGCTCCAGTCGATGTCCTCAACGATCATCGCGCCGCCTTCAACGCCGACATACCACGCCTTGTCGCGCGCAAGCGCGGGCGTGGCGAGGGCGGTGGAGGCAAGCGCCATGATCATGGCTAGCTTACGCATCATAATCCCCTTTCCATGGTGTCACTACGGACAGCGCAAACTCACTATCGAAAGGATGGTTTCGTCACAAGCCGACAAATACCGCTCGGTGTGATGCAATTGCCACACCCGAACCGCTGCATCGACAACGGTCAATTTGAGATAAGTCCATGCTTTCGCAGCATAATCAAGATCGTTTCGACACAGGTACGAAGTTCGGCGTCGATTGTCGCACCACCGGTCGGCACGGTGATCGCCGCACCCCGCGCGCCGACCACCTGCACGCCGTCCACCATCACCTGCGCCGCGCGTATCTCGCCCAGTCGCCAGCCGGACCCGTCGCAGGTCGCGAGTTGTCCGCTCGAAAGGTGCTGTGCCCGCAGTCCCGCTCGCGGCGCGACGAACCGCCATCCCCCCGCGGTCCATCCCGCGATCGCGCCCGCATGGCCGCTCCACGCGCCCGAAGGAGCCGGACCGACGATCCAGCATTGCCCCGGCTGCGGCGCCGCCGGGGGCGCGTTGCGGTCGACCTCCTCGACCGTTGCCTGCACGGCGAGATCGAGCAGCGTCAGCGCCTCATTGTGCCACACCTCCTTCTGCGCCTGTCCGGCGGCGAGCAGCGGCAGTGCGAGCCGCGCGCTATCCTCATCGGTCATCGTCACTCTCCTTCGATCAGGGTGATGGTCGCGGCCGAGACGGCGAGCGTGCCGAGCTGAAGGACCGCCACCTGCATCGCGCCAGCGGGTAACGAGGCGGCGGACACCGTCAGCGCGGGCGCATCGCTCTCGATCACCCGCGCACCCGCGCCCGCGCCGATCGTGACGCGATAGCGTTCGCGCTCCTCGCCCAGGGGCGCGTCGCCATCGTCGCTCCATCGCCAGCCGAGCCGACTCCGCCGCACCCAGCTGACGTCGAGCCCGCCGTCCTGACGCCGGATCGCGCGCAGCCGAACCGGCGCCGGGGGCGCAACCGAGCGGCCGGTGGTCACGACCGACACCGCGACGGGCTGCGGATCGCCGACGCCGCTCGCCAGCAGGCGGATCGTGTCGCCGACCCGCGCGCGTGGCAGCGCGATCGTCGCCACGCACCCGCGCTCGATCAGCGCGAAGCCCGTCCCGGCCGGGTGCGCTCGCGCGCCACTCCCTCGCCGGTCGCGCAGGATCGTCGACAGCCGCCAGCGCCGTGGCGCGATCTGTTCGGCATCGCGGAACTGGATCAGCTCATCGCCCAGCAGCGCGAGATTGTCGCCGCGATCGAGCGCCGCATCGTCGATCGACAGCAATGTCAGCGCGTCGTGCGCCAGAACCACCTCGATCGTCGCGCTGCGATCGATCAGCCACGCCGTTCCCGCCGCAACCGGCATCGCGAGCCGACCGACGATCGCCGGCCCGGCGGTGCCACCGGCCTCCTGCCAGGTCGCGCCGTCGTCATCGCTCGTCATCAGCGCCGCGCCGCGCCAACCCGGCGCATCGCCGGTGGCGAGCACCGCGATCCGCAGCGTCTCGCCGCGCGGCTCGTCGATCGGCGGCAGCTCGGCGGCGACCAGCATCGTCGCGGCCAGCGGGCGATCCGGCGCGGCCAGCACGCGCCCGGCGTCCGCGGGCAACGCCCCCGCCGCGCCATCGAGCGCGGCCAGCGATAGCGTCACGCCCTGCCCGCCGACCTCGACGCGCGTCACCCGCCACGCCGCCGCCTCGCCCGGGCAGCGTACCGTATCGCCGGGTGCGATCCCGATCGCGCCCGCATCCAGCGTGGCACGCCGCGTCACCCGCGCGCGCTCGGCGCGTCGGAGCATCGCCTGCGCCAGACCGCGCGCCTGCCCCGCCTCGAGCGCGGCGGGCAGTTCCTGCGCCTCCTCGCGCCAGCCGGCACCGGGGCGCGCGGCCTGCTGCACCCCGATCTGGTAATCGCGCGCGGGATCGTAGCAGGAGACGCGCACGCGGCGTGGCACCGTCTCGATCGATTGCCGCCGCTCGTCGATCGCGGCATCGTCGGCGATCGTCAGCGTCGCGCCCGGCCGATTCTCCAGCCGTAGCGTCCCGCCGGTCGGCACCCACCAGCCGCCGGCGATCGTCGCCAGCAGTTCCAGCGCGCTCGCGACACTCTCGCCGCCGCTCGCATAGCCGGGCAACGTCATCGCCGGACCGACGCCGGTCACCGCGCCGCCGCCAAGCGCCGCCGCGACCGCGCCGATCGTCGGGGCAGCCGCGTCGGCGATCACCTCGAAGCTCAGCGACGGGATGCGGTTCCCGAACGTCTCCAGCGGCAGGTTCTCGAACACCGCGTAAGCGAGGCCGCGATAGGCGGGCGCCTGCGGCTCCAGCGCGGCGATCAACGGGTCGGGGCGCTGCGCCTCGTCGCCACGGTAGAGCCGCATCGTCACCGGCACCTTCCAGTCGCCCGCCGCCCCGCGCAGCAACTGCCCGTCGGCCCAGACCCGCCCGATCGCGCTTATCGCGCGCGCCGACAGCGCGACCGCGAAGGACGCGGCGTAACGATAGCCCTCGACCCCCGGCCGCCCCTTGCCCCCGCGCGTGACGCTGCGCGTCTCGATCAGGTCGGTCGACCAGATCACGCATCCCGCGACGCGCATCGTCCCGAAGATCCGCGGCAGCGGCGTGCCATAGGATGAGGTCTGCACCTTGAGATCGCTGAGCCGCTCGCCGCCACGTCGCCGCGTCGGCGCGAGCAGGCTGCGGTCGATCACATAGCCGAGCACCGCCCCGACCGCCGCGCCGCGACGTCCGCCGACCACGCCGCCGACCGCCTTCAGCACCAATGTCGCCATCTCACCCTCCCCGTGGCGTCCAGCGCCACGCTGTCTCGATCGGCCACGGCACCGCCCCCGGCCGCGCCACCACACGCCGCGCCACCGCATCGGCATGGATGATCCCGCCCGGCGCGCGGATCGCGAGATGAAGCTGCGTCGCCGCCACCCGGCACAACAGCACGTCGCCCGGCCGCGCGCCGTCGCAGCGCACCAGCTCCGCCGGCACCGCGCCCCCCGGCAACCGCCCCCGCGCCACCGCATAGTCGCGCGGCACGCTCACCACGGCGCCCGCACGCCACAGCGCGACCGCGACCAGCCCGACGCAATCGAGCCCCAGCGCCGGGTCGCGCCCCTGCAGACGGAATCGCACCCCCACCAGTTGCTGCGCGGCGGCGAGCACCCGCTCGCCCGCGCTCATCCGCCCGGATAGCGCGTCAGCAGGTCGACGCCCGGCAGATGCGGCTCGCCACGAAAGTTCGCGACGTTCGCGAACCGCGCGGCACAGGTCGCCAGCCGCCGGTCGCACCCCTCGACCAGCTCGATCAGCACCCCCGCTTCCGCCACGAACACCGGTGCGGTGCGCAGCGTCAGCACCGCGCCCGCCGAGCGCTCGATCGCACTCGCCAGCCCGGCGTTCGCTCCGCCGAACCAGCGCAGCACGCCCTCGCCATAAGCATCGTCGACCGGCTCGCCGCGATCCAGCGTCACCTCCGCCCCCGCGCACGCAAGCACCCGCGCGAACCGCCGCCGCGCCGCCATCGCCACCCGGCACCGCGCGTCACCCAGCGTCGCGCGGCACGACGGCGAGGTGACCTCGCTCACCGGCCGCTCCAGTTGCGCCTGCACGCCGCGCAGCTCGGCGGTGAAGCCCTGCTCGGTCAGTTCGACCTCGCCGATCCGCCCCTCGCCCAGCGGCACCGCGACCGCGGCGGGATCGCTCCAGTCGACCGCGACGATCACCACGCGTGCACCGTCCCAGCGCTCGGCGAGCAGGTCGTCGCGCCGGAACGCGCCGCTGCCCAGCGCGCCGCTCACCTCCATCGTGTCGGCGTCCAGCCCCTCGCCGCGCACGATCGCGGACGGCACCATCCCCGGCGCCGCGCGATAGCGCACGCCCGCCACCTCCAGGTCGCGATCGTGATCGGTCAGCGCCAGCATCACCCCGTCGCGCCGCTCGACACGCCAGCATAGCGCCTGCGTCAGCAACTGATCGCTCATGCCTCGCGCACCTCGATCAGCGGCACCGACGGCGCGGCACCCGCCAGATAGGTCGCGCGCGTCACGCTCAACTGATCCTCGGCAAAGCGCACCGGCACGTCGAAGTCGAACGACGCCGCCACCACCACGCCCGCCGCAGGCGCCGCATCCAGCGTCACGATCCCGCCCGCCGCCAGCGTGAACGCCCCCGTCGCCACCCCGCCGACGGTCACGCGCACGCTCCCCGCCACCGGCCGCGTGATCCGCCGCGTCGCCGCGTCATAGCGTCGCACCAGCGCGAAGCGCCGCGTCACGCCGTCGCCGGTCCCGATCGTCTCGCCCGTCGCGCGCCAGTCGAACGGATCGCGCAGCCGGAACCCGCGCGCCGCCCCCAGCCGCGCGCGATAGAAGGCGAGCAAGGTCGCCACATCCGCCTCGCTGCGCACGCCCGGCCCGACGTCGTAGCGGGTCCGCGCCTCCGCCCAGCCGACCTGCCGCGTCTCGCGCCCGCCCGCGCTCGTCGTCACGCCGGTCGAGAAGGTCGGCGTCACCTCCGCCTCACGCCCCAGGGCGAGCGGGAACATTACGTCGTCGAACGCCTCCACCGCATCCTCCTCCTGCCAATAGACCAGCCCGTCGCGCAGCATCTGCGGCAGCGCCCAGAGATAGACGCGCGCCACCCCGCGCGCCTGCGCCGCGCCCGCCGCCGCGACGATCGCGCGCCATTGCCCGCGATCCACCGCGCGCAGCACGAACCCCGCGAGATACTCCTGCTGCGTCACCGGATCGCCACCGGCGCGAATGCCGCCTTCGCATCGTCGTCGTACAGGCACGGCCGCCCGTCGGGCAGCACCCACCACCACGGCTCGCCGATCTGGAAGCGCGGCGTGAGCCCCGCGGCGACACCGATCGCGACGAACGCCAGCGCGATCCCGCGCAGATAGGCCATCGCCGCCGCATTGCCGGGCGACAGCAAGGTCGACGGCGGCACCCACCCGGTCAGCGCGGGTGATCCGTCCGCCGCGCGCTGCTTCCACGCCGCCGGGCAATGCGCGTCGAACACTTCGTAGGACAGCGACCAGATCATGTCATAGCCCAGCGCCTTCGCGCGCGTCGCGAGATCGCGATGCCATGCCGCGCACGCGACATTGATCGTGCCCACGACCATCCCGCTGTCGAGGCGGAAATAATGGCTCATCCCGACATAATGGACGATCGCGCCGCGATAGCCGAGCTGTAGCGCGTTGCGCAGCAATCGCGCCGGCGTCAGGTGATAGCTGTCGTCATAACCGCTCGCGATCCGCAGATCGTGTTCGGGCAGCACGACATCACCGACCGTCAGCACCGCCCCGGCGCCGTCGCAGGCGATCTCGCTCAGCTCCGCCCACGCCTCGACCGGCTGCGGCAATGCACCGCCGGCCGGGTCATAGCCCGGCGCGACCAGCGACACGAACAACCGGTCGATATCGCCCGCCCACACCGGATCGCGCTCGCCCGGCAGCAGGAAGCCGCCGTCGACCGTGCCGAAGTCGATCGACACCCGCGCATCCTCCGGCGTGCCGCGCGCATAATTCCACAGCCGCACATACCAGGCGCGCGGCACGCCATTCGCGTCACGCCCCTCGATCGTCAGCACCGGACCGTTGACCGCGTCGAGCGCCAGCACCCCCGCCGACCGCCACCGGAACGACAACCGGCACCCGCGATAATCCCGCGCCGTGTCGTAGCGCAGCAGCGGATGGTCATGCCGGTCCGCGCTTTCCCAGATCAACCCGGCCAGATCGTCGCGATGGTAGAACACCGCATCGACGCGCAGTGCATCCGCCGCCACCGTCGTCACCGCGGCCATCATCGGGCGCGGGAAGTCGACGGTCCAGTAAGCGGGATCGAAGCGCGTCATTACCCCCGTCGCCTGCGCGGCGCGCCGCTCGGTCAGCCAATACGCCATCACTCCGCCTCCATCAGCGCGGCCCGGATCGCGCGCGCGACCTGCCGGCTCGACCGCGCCATCGCCTCGGGCGCGCCCGCGCCACCGGCGTTGATCGTGATCGCCACCCGCACGTCGCGCGCACCGCCACCACCCGGCACCGCCACCTGCCCGCTGGTCGTCGGCACGAACACCTCCGGCCCGCGCTCGCCGACCAGATAGGCACGCCCCGGGCTCACCGGCCCGCCGGTCGCGCGCCCCGGCAGGCCGAGCAGCCCGCCCAGCACCCGCGCCACCCCGCCCGAGCCGTCCCCCAGCACGCTCGCGACCCCGTCCTTCAGCGCCGCCATCGCGATCTCGCCCAGCGCGTGCAGCGCCACCGACTTCAGGTCGTCGAACCCCAATTTGCCGGTCCGCACCGCGCGCGCCAGCGCCGCCTCGACCGATCGCCCCGCGCGCTCCGCTCCCCGTCCCAGCCCGTCCTCCAGCGTCGCGCGCATCACCGCCACGTCGCGTCCAAAGCAGCCGGTGTCGGCGCGCACGCCGATCACCAGCCGCTCGATCTCGTCATCCATCGGGAAAAGCCTCCTGCATCGCCGCGATCGTCGCGGCATCGGGGGGCGTCGTCGGCTCCGGCGCGCACGCGCGTACCAGCGCCGCCAGTTCCGCGGGCGTCGCGCGCCAGAAATCGTCGGGCCGCCATCCGAACACCGCTCCCGCCAGCCCGGCGAGCCGCCGCGCCGCTTCGGCGAAACTCCTGACTGCCGCCTCGGCGAACGTCGTCATCGCCCGGACAAGATCTGCGTCAGCAGCACCTTCAGCGCCGGTGTCGCCGCGCTCACCCCCGCCGCCACCACCGCCTCGCCCAACGCTTCGCGCGTCAGCGCCGGGGGCGCTTCGTGCCGGCAGTGCCAGAACAGGCCGACCAGCTCCTCCAGCCGCAGCAGCCCCTCGGCGGCCCGCTCGACCAGCGCGAACAGCGGCCCCAGCTCCTGCTCCGCCGCCACCAGCGCCGCGAAGGTCGGCCGCAGCACCAGCATCTCCCCCGCGACGCGCAACGCCGCCTCGCCCCGAACGTGATTGGGCACCGGGTTCATGCGCTCACCACCGGCCCGGAGCTTTCCAGCGCGAGCGTGTAGCTGCGCTCACCATTGTAATCCCCGGCATAGTCGAGCCGCGTCACTAGGAACCGCCCGGTCATCGTCTCGCCGCTCTCGAAGGTCAGCCGGTAATCGTCGAGCGTCCCGGCCAGCGCGCTCGCCTTGACGCGCTGCTCCGCCGCCGATCCGGTGAACACCCCCGCCGCCGCGACGCTCACCGACCGCACCCCCGCGCCCGACAGCAGGTCGCGCCACCCGCCCGAATCCTTGCTGGTGATCGCCACCGCCTCGCCGTTGACGCTGAGCTGCGTCGTGCGCACCCGCTCGGGGCGCAGCGCGAACAGCTCCACCACCTGCCCGTTGCCGTCGCGCAACACCTGCACGAAGGCATTGCCGTGCAGCAGCAATTGCGCCGCCACCGCCTCCAGCACCCCGCGGCCGCCCGCCAGCGCGCGCAACCGCGCATCGCCGGCATCGAGCGGCGCGCCCTCGACGCCCTCGGCGACCAGCTTCACTGCGCGCTGCGCGATCGCATTCGCGCAATAACCGGCGCGTACCTGCGCCTCATAGCCCTGCGGCCACTCCCCGACCGGCCGCGCCACGCCACCGACACGCCCCAACGCCGGACGCGCCGCTGCGCGCCCGGACTTCCATCCGAACCAAGCCATGTGATTTCTCCGAGAAGGTTATCTCAAGAATGCCGTTCGTGCTGAGGAGGCATCGAGCGACGCCGAGATGATCGGGTGAACATGCCCCAGGCATGTTCACCCGATCATCGTCTCGAAGCACGTGATGAAGCGCAACAATCGCCCGCTACCCCACCGTCATCAACTCAGTTGCGCGGCATCATCGCGGATTTTAGCGTTGGCGATGGTGATGAGTTTTCGCATGGCGGCGGTTAGGGCGACGATGGGTTTTTTGCCGCTGTCACGGAGGCGCTGGTAGAAGGCCTTGATGTCGGGCGCGAAGCGGACGGCGGAGAGGGCAGCCATGAAGGTGACGCGCCTGACCTCCGGGCGGCCGCCGCGGGTGCGGCGATAGCCATCGACGGTGCCGCTTTGGCGGGGATGGGGTGCAAGGCCGGCGAGGCTGGCGATCTGGCGCCGTCCGAGCGTGCCGAGTTCGGGCAGGAGGGCGATGAGCGCCGCGGCGGTGGTCGCGCCGATGCCGGGGATGGTGCGCAGGACGCTGGCGGTGCGGGCGAGTGATGCGCAGCCGGCGAGCAGCGCCTCGATCCGGGCCTCGAGCGCGGCGATGGCCTGGTCGTGCGCGGCGACCAGCGCGCGCAGCTCGGCGGCGACCGGGCCGGCGCCGGGGGCCTTGAGGCGGTTGGTGCACGCGGTGCGGGCACGGACGAGATCGCTGCGGGTGTTGACCAGCGTCGCGAGCTCCTGGCGGTGTTCATCGCGCGGGTGCCAGCGGTCGAGGCGCTCGTGGCGCTCCTGCCCGTAGCGCGCGAGCGCACGGGCATCGAGCGCATCGGTCTTGGCCAGCGTTCCCAGCGAGCGGATGAACGCCTTGACGCGGCGGGCATCGGCACGGTGGATGGCATGGCCGGCGCGTGACGCCGCCGCGAGCAGCGCGGCCTCGTAGCCGCCGGTCGCCTCGCAGACCAGCAGGCGCCCGGGCGGCAGCGCGGCGGCAAAGGCGTCGAGCGCAAGCGGCGTGTTGGCGATGGTGGTGGCGCGGCCGGTGACGCTGTCGAAGACGGCGATGCCGGCCTTGCCGACGTCGCAGCCGACGAACCCGGTCGGCGTGGTGGCGGCGGCGTCAGTGGCGGGGTTGGCGGAGCGGGTCATGACGGTTATCCTCGGCGATAGCCTGCGATTGTCTGCGGGCGTCGTCGAGCGGCCCCTGCAACTCACCAGGCGTGACGGGAAGCGGGCAACCGACCGGGATGACGACGGGCGAAAAGCCCTATTGCGAGACGGCCCGGTTGCCCGCGCCCGGCATCAGGTGGCCACCTGATGCCGGGCATCCCGCTCATGCAGGACACCACCCCCCTACGTCATCTCCAACAGACAATTGCGAGCGTAGCGAAGCAATCCAGTACCGGATCAGGACGCCTGGATTGCCGCGCTACGCCCGCAATGACGAGGAGCCGTCCCCGCTAAACCGACCGCACCCGCACCTCACCCTGCCGGTCGAGCATCAGCGCGGTCAGCGCCCAGACGCACGCGTCCGCGCGATCCGGCGACCGCCCCGGCCCCTCATACCCACCCCCGGCGACCAGCCCGGCGAGTTCGTCCTCCAATGCCGGAAACGCCCGCACATGCCACACCCGCCCGCGCTCGTAGAGCGCCGCGACCGGCTCGGCGCGCGCCGCCTTGCCGCGTGTCGCATGGACCAGCCGGATCGGCAGTTCCGCCTGCGCCGCGCGCAGCACCTGCTCGACCATCGCGCCGCCCTGGTTCGCCTCCGCCACCACACGCTCCGCCGACACCCGCGCCGCGCACGCCGCCACCGCAGTGGCCCAGCGTTCGGGGCTCGCCCCCGTCACGCTGGCATCCTCCAGCACATAGCCATGCCCGTCGCGCCCCAGCCCGGCGGCGACGATCCCGCACGCATCGCCACCGACCCCGGCGGGCGGATCGACTCCCACCACCACGCGCGCCAGCTCCGGCACCTCACGCACGCGCTGGCGTTCGAGCAGCGCACGCGACCACAATGCCCCGGCGACATCGTCGATCAACTCGCCGTCCAGCTCCTGCCGCCCCAGCCGCGTTCCGCCATAGCTCGCCTCCATCGCCGCGACGAAGGCGTCGGGAAGGTGGACGTTGTCGCGCGTGCTTCCGCGCGTCACCACCGTCCCCGTCCCGGCGCAGACCTGCCGCATCAACGTGGTCGATCGCGGCGTCGTCGTCACCAGCACGCGCGGCAGCACGCCCAGCCGCAGCCCCATCGTCAGATTGTCCCAGGCGGAGGCATGGCTCCACTTCGCCAGCTCGTCGGCCCAGGCGAAATGATGCTCCGGCCCGCGCAATTTCTCCGGCGCCGCCGCCGAATAGAGCGTCGCGACCGCACCATTGCCGAACCGCACTTCGCCGCTCGACGGCCGCCACACCACGGCATCGTCGTCGCGCGCCACCGCGACGACGCCGCTCGGCCCGGCGACCATCACCTTGCGCGCATCCTCGATCGTCGCGCCGACCAGCGCGATCCGCGCGCCGGGCACCGCCCGCGCCATCGCGCCGACCCATTGCGCGCCGGCCCGCGTCTTCCCGAAGCCGCGCCCGGCCTGCATCAACCACACGCGCCAGTCGCCCGGCGGCGGCAACTGGCCGTCATGTGCCCAGAGCGGCCAATTCTGCACCAGCTCTCTCTTCGCATCGGCGCTCAGCGTCGACAGCACCGCGTTCCGTTCCACGGCGCCAAGGGTCGCCAGCTTCCGTACGCCGGCGATCCCGCCATACGGGTCCGCGCCGCTCACTCCGCGACCTTCGGGCGCGACCGCTTCGACATCGCCTCCAACCGCCGCACCAACTCACGCTCGGCCTTGGCGCGCGGGGTGTTGCGATCGGCGACCTTGCGCGGCGTCGTCGCCACGTCGATCACCGCCGGCGGCCGCCGCCCCAGCAGCAGCAACGCGGCCGAGACGTCCATTTTCGTGTCGGTATCGCCCAGCACCTGCCGCACCAAGGCGGCCTCCATCCGCTCATAGGCATCGTCCAGCGCCAGCCGCCATTGCGCGCCGAAGCTCGTGCTCCGCCGCCGCAGCGCATAGGCCGACCGCGCCGTCTTGCCCGCCGCCGCCGCCGCCTTGGCGACATCGCCAGCGATCGCGAAATGGTCGAGAAACGTCAGGCGATCCTCACGCGACCAGCGCTGCGAAGGTTTCGCCGCCCGCGCGACCGCGACGCTGGCCACCGACACGCCATCGGCTCCCGCTCCCTCACCCATCTGCACCCTCCCGCCCGCTGCCCCGCGCATCGAAACGCAAACGGGCCGGCGCGACCGGGGCCCGCGGCCCCGAGCCGCCCGGCCCGTTCACACCATCTCGATGTTCTCTGTTTGTACACAAACAGCGTGACGCTGTCAAGCGCCGGATGCACCCGGCGCTCGCCAGCCGGGATCGTCGCTCCCTCCGTGCGACCTTTGCCCCGTTCATGCCGAGCTTGTCGAAGCACGGGCCACGTCAACCGGCCGGTTCAAGCGTCATCCATCAACACTGAAGCGGCGCCACCACCCGTCATGCCGGACTCGTTCCGGCATCCACCGCTCCGCCAGCAGACGGGCGGTTGCTCTTGCGGGACGGTAGACCCCGGAACGAGTCCGGGGTGACGGCGGGAAATGGTTCAATCGGGATGGATCACACCGTAGCAGGCGAAGCGCAAACCGCTTTCCATCTCAGCGTTCACGCATGAACGGACATGTATCGGTATGGGGAAATGGAGCGGGTAACGGGAATCGAACCCGTGTATTCAGCTTGGAAGGCTGCTGTACTACCATTGTACTATACCCGCGACAGGAGTGTCCCTGCCACGAACCACCGCCGCCGGTCAACCCGACGAGCGGCGCTTGTCAGTAGCGCAGCCCGACACTCAGGAAGTCCGGCACCGGCCCGTTCCAGCCGCCATCGTCGGCAGCCTCGGCCACCACCGGTGCCCGCTCGCGCTCACGCCCGCCACGCGGGCGCTCGTCGCGATCCCGCCGCGACCGCTCCCGCCGTCGTGCTTCCTCACGCGGCTCGACCGGCGACGCTTCCGCACGCGCCTCGACCCGCTCGCGCCGCCGCCCGCGCTCGCGACGCGGGGCTTCCTCCGCAGGCGCAGCGGCCTCGGGCACCTCTGCGATCCGCGCGATCTTCTGCCCGGTCAGCTTCTCGATATTCTCGATATTCTCGGCATCGTCCGGCCCGACGAACGTATAGGCGACTCCGGTCGCGCCGCCGCGCCCGGTGCGCCCGATGCGGTGGACGTAATCATCCGGGTGCCATGGCGCGTCATAGTTGAAGACGTGGCTCACGCCCTTCACGTCCAGCCCGCGCGCCGCGACGTCGCTGGCGACCAGGATGTTGACGTCGCCCTTCTTGAACCGCTCCAGCTCGGCCAGCCGCGCCGGCTGGTCCATGTCGCCATGGATCTCGCCGCTGGAAAAGCCGTGCTCGCGCAGGCTCTTGTTCAGCTCGCGCACCGTCGTCTTGCGGTTGCAGAAGATGATCGCGGTGCGCACCTCCTCTTGCCCCAGCAGCGCACGCAGCGCCTTGCGCTTCGCGAACGACGGGCCCTTCACCGGCACCACCCACTGGGTGATGTTGATGTTGGTCGACGCGGGGCGCGCGACCTCGATCGTCTTGGGATTGTTGAGGAAGCGATCGGCCAGCTTTTTGATCGGCGCCGGCATCGTCGCGCTGAACAGCAACGTCTGGCGCTGCGCGGGGAGCTTGGTGCAGATTTCCTCGATATCGGGGATGAACCCCATGTCGAGCATCCGGTCGGCCTCGTCGATCACCAGCATCGAACAGCCGGTCAGCAGGATCTTGCCGCGCCCGAACAGGTCCATGAGGCGGCCGGGGGTGGCGATCAGCACGTCGACGCCCTTTTCCAGCGCCTTGACCTGATCGCCCATCTGCACGCCGCCGATCAGCAGCGCCATGCTCAGCTTGTGGTATTTGCCATAGGTCTCGAAGTTTTCGGCGACCTGCGCGGCCAGTTCGCGCGTCGGCTCCAGGATCAGGCTGCGCGGCATCCGCGCGCGACTGCGTCCGTGCGCCAGGATGTCGATCATCGGCAGCACGAAGCTGGCGGTCTTGCCGGTCCCGGTCTGCGCGATGCCGATGATGTCGCGCATCATCAGCACCGGCGGGATCGCGCTCGCCTGGATCGGCGTCGGCTCGGTATAGCCGGTGTCGCCGACGGCGCGGAGAAGTTCGTCGGAAAGGCCGAGGTCGGCGAAGCTCATGCAGATGTCCGGGCTGTCGGGTGGCGCGGCGTGGCGGTTCCCATCGCCTTCCGCGCTTCCCGATCCGCCGTCGAAAGTCAAGGAATTTGCGCCCCGGCCGCTCCGCAGCGGGCTATTTCTTGGCCTTGCGCGGGACCAGCGCGCGGAAGCGGGTCACCGCGCAATAGGCGCCCGATCGGGAGCGGATGCCGTCGCGGCGTGCGCACAATTGCCCATCCGCGGTCGGCTTCAGATAGAATCCGCGATAGAAATCAAGCGTCGGGCAATCGTCGTCCAGCTTGGCGCGGATCCGCCGCGCGCCCCCCACGACCAGATCGACCTCCCCCTCGCGCTCCACCGCCGCCCCGGTCAGCGCGCTCATCGCCACGCATTCCGGCCCTTTTTTCTCGTCCCAGCGTACCAGGGGCTGCGCCGGTGCGCTTCGTCCGCGCATCGGGGCGGGCGAGACGCGTGGCACGCGGATGATCAGGCGCTCGTGGATCGTCAGCTGCGCATATTCGACACCGTCCAGCTGCGGCGGGCTTGCCGACAGCACGAAAGGCGCCGCCGACACGAGCAGCAGAACGGACGGATTACGCAAGGTCATCTTGGGGCAGCAGCACTGACCATCGGCGGTTGAACGCGTGATGAATTGGACGCACATCGCTCGGCAGCCAAGAGAAATCGCATGACCCACGCCTTCGCCCCCTCCGCCGCACTTGATCGCCTCGCCGCCCGGCTCGCCCCGCACGTCGCGCCGCGGACGATCGTCACCGACCCCGATGCGATCGCGCCGCTGCTCACCGACTGGCGCGCCCGCTTCCATGGCAAGGCCACTTTGCTGCTCGCCCCCGCCTCGGTCGCGGAGGTGCAGGCGATCGTCGCCGCCGCCCGCGAGGAGCGCGTGCCGCTGGTGCCGCAGGGGGGCAACAGCTCGATGGTCGGCGGCGCGACCCCGCCCGGCGACGGACGCGCCGCGATCCTGTCACTGCGCCGCCTCGATCGACTCCGCACGCTCGATGCCGAGGCCGGGCTGGCGATCGCCGAAGCCGGCGTGATCCTCTCCAACCTCCACGCCGCGGCGCTGGAGCACGGCCGCCGCTTCCCGCTCTCGTTGGGCGCGAAGGGCGTCGCGACGATCGGCGGTCTCGTATCGACCAATGCCGGCGGCACGCAGGTGCTGCGCTTCGGCACGATGCGCGCGCTGGTCGCCGGGGTCGAGGCGGTGCTGCCCGACGGGTCGCTGTACGACGGCCTGTCCGCGCTGAAGAAGGACAATCGCGGCTATGACCTCGACCAGCTCCTGATCGGTGCGGAAGGGACGCTCGGCGTCGTCACCGCCGCGACGGTGCGGCTGGTGCCGGCGGTCGCCGCGCGCTGCGTCGCCTGGGTCGGGCTCGCCTCGCCCGAGGCGGCGCTGACGCTGCTGCGGCGCTTCCAGCGCGCCACGCCCGCGCTGGAGAGTTTCGAGCTGCTCCCCGCCGAATCGCTCGGCGCAGTGCTGACGCACATTCCCGGCACCCGCGCGCCGCTGGCCGGCGCGCACCCCTGGCACGTCCTGCTCGAGGTCACCGCCGACACCCTTGATGACGATCCCGCTGCGCTGGTCGAGCATGTCCTCGCCGCCGCGCTCGCGGACGGGCTCGCCGCCGACGCGACGCTCGCGGCCAGCGAATCGCAGGCCGATGCGCTCTGGCGGATCCGCGAATCGATCTCCGATGCCGAGCGCGCCACCGGCCCCGCCGCACAGCACGATATTTCGGTCCCGGTCGAGGCGATGCCGCGCTTCATGATCGAGGCTGCCGCGGCGTGCGAGGCGCGCTTTCCCGGCACGCACGCCTCGGGGTTCGGACACCTCGGCGACGGCAATGTCCACTTCCACGTCCGCGCCGCGCCGGGCACCGACCCAAGCCATTGGTATAGCGAACAAGTGCCAGTCGTCTCCGCCTTCGTCCACGACCTTGTCGTCGCGGCGGGCGGGTCGATCTCGGCCGAACATGGCATCGGGCAGATGAAGCGGCGCGAGCTGGAACGGCTCGGCCCGCCGGCGCGATTGTCGGCATTGCGCGCGATCAAGCGCGCCTTCGATCCGCACGAACTGCTCAATCCCGGGAAGCTCGTCACGCTTGCGCCGGACGCGCCCATTCAATAGCACCTGCGATGTCCGGGGGGGCGGCAGGACGTGACGTCCCCTTGCGCAAATACACACGATACCGTCCGTTCTGGAGACACTCATGGCCAGCGCGCCGCAACTTCCGCTTTTCTACAACGGCCTCGAACCGCTTTCGAGCGAGGTTCACGCCAATTACAAGGTGAAGCCGTCCGACACCGCGACGTTCCTGGTCAACCAGCATGCAATCCCGGTGACGGTCGAAGAATTTCCGTTGATCCAGCGGGACATGCCGATCGTCTTCTCGTCCGGCGAGGATGCCATTCCGATCGCGCTGATGGGCCTGAACGAAGGCGTGAACGTGTTCGTGTCGGAGGAAGGCCGGCTGCTCGACGAGACCATCTACGTCCCCGCCTATGTCCGCCGCTATCCGTACATGCTGGCACGCCTGCGTCCCGACACCGACGAGCTGTCGCTGTGCTTCGACCCGTCGTCGCCGACGATCGGCGCCTTCGAGGAGGGCGATGCGCTCTTCACCGATGGCCAGCCGTCGGAGCTGACCCAGAACATCCTCAAGTTCAACGAGAACTTCGAGCAGGCCGCTGCGCGCACCGGTCAGTTCATGAAGGAGATCAAGGAACTGGACCTGTTGATGGAGGGTGAAGTGACCATCCAGCAGGACGGCATCGAACAGCCGTTCGTCTATCGCGGTTTCCAGATGATCGACGAGAAGAAGCTGTCGGAGCTGCGCGGCGACCAGCTGCGCAAGATTTCGCAGTCGGGCATGCTCCCGCTGCTCTACGCGCACCTCTTCTCGCTCGCGCTGATGCGTGACATCTTCGCGCGCCAGGTCAAGCTGGGCAAGATGCCGCAGCCGCAGCTGAACGCCTGATCGAAAGGATGACGATGGCCACCCGGATACCCGTGACCGAGCGTTACTCGACGGTGGCCATCGCCTTCCACTGGACGATCGCCGTGCTGGTGATCGTCAACCTGATCGTCGGCATCGGGCATGACGCCGTGCCGGCGCTCCGGGCATGGATGCCGGGGCACAAGGCGATCGGCATTACCGTCTTGGCGCTCACCGTGCTGCGCGTCGCGTGGCGGCTGCTGCATCGCCCGCCGCCGCTGCCGGCCTTCACACCGGCATGGGAGCGGGGTCTGGCGCATGCGACGCACTGGGCGCTGTACGCCTTGTTGTTGCTGATGCCGCTATCGGGCTGGGCGATGGTGTCGGGTCCTGAGGGACGTCGCCCGCTGAGCTGGTTCGGTGTCACCGACCTTCCGTATCTGCCCGTCGACGCCGGTGGCGCGAGCGCCGGGCATGAAGTGCACGAGATCCTCGGCTGGACGATGCTCATCTTGGTGGTGCTCCACATCGCCGCGGCGTTGCGCCACCACCTGATCCTGCGCGACTCGGTCCTGCTCCGCATGTTGCCCCGCGGCGCACGCTGATCCGCGGCGCCCCTGCGCAGGCAGGGGCCCATGCCTGTCGATAATCGCGGGCCACCATTCGGGCCGGACCGCCGCCGCTGGGTCGAAACCCATCCTCTTCGGCGATTCACCGCACGCTTCGAACCTTTTGCAGCCGGGCTCTTGCAACCAAAAGCAGGCTCCCTAAGTTAAGCATGTACGGCGCTCGTGTCCCCCCTTTCGCGGGCCCGTATGACACGCTTCGGCGTGTCTCCTCCCTGAACCTTGGCCACCGGGTGCGTGCATCCGGTGGTTTTTTGTGGGCGCGGCTATTCGGCGGCGTCGGCGATCGGTGGGGCCGTCGCACCGTCGCTCAGCGCCTGCTCGGTCAGCGCGTCGATGATGGCACGGAGCATCCGCGCCGTCGCCGCGGCCCCCGCCCCCGGCTGGTCGAGCCGCCGGTCGAGATACAGCGCGCGGTCGATCTCCAGCTGGATCGCGTGGATGCCGATCTGCGGCGCGGCGTGGCGTTCGAGGATATGCCCGCCGGCATATGGCGAGTTGAGCATATGGTGCAGCCCCTCGCGCCCGAGCGCTTCCTCGACGCGCGCGACGAACCGTGCCCCGGCGGCGCGCCCGAACCGGTCGCCGATCACCACCCGCGCCCGCCCGCCCGCGATCGGCGGCATCGAATGGACATCCAGCAGCACCGCACAGCCGAATCGTGCGCGCGCTGCGGCCAGCACCTGCGACAGCCTCTCATGGTACGGCCGGTGGTCGGCGGCGATCCGCGCCTCCACCTCGGTTGCGCTCAACCGGCACCGCCACAATTCGCCCGCTGCGGCGGTGCGCCGCGGCACCAGCCCGATCCCCGCACGCACCTTGGCCGATCCCGACGCCGCCCGGCATGCCCCTTCGTCGATCAACGGGTCGCGTTCGTGCTCGGCGCGGTTCAGGTCGATCCACGCGCGCGGCAACGTCTGGAGCAGCAACGTCTCCGTGTCGCGTGCCGCCAGCGCGATCGCATCGACGTGGCGATCCTCCAGCGCGGCCAGGCTCGCCAGCGGTGCGCGCAGTGCCATCCGCAACGTCGGCGGATAGTCGCGCCCCGCATGCGGCACCGACAGCACCACCGGGCTTTCGGGCAGCATCTCGCCGAACATGCGGAAGGAACGCGTCATTCCGCCCTACCCTATGGAAGCCGCCGCGCTGCTGCAACGTGTCGTCGTGGAGCAGCCGTTCACCATGTCCGATGGTGGAAAAATCAACGTCCCTGGCGCATATAATGTGCCGAACGGGAGTTGTGGTTGCGATGATACGGATTCTTCTGGCCGAAGACGACGCGGTGATGCGCGAGTATCTCGGACGCGCGCTGGAGCGTTCGGGCTATCGGGTCACGTCGGTCGATCGCGGCACCGCCGCGCTGCCGTTGCTGGAAAGCGAGCGGTTCGATCTGCTGCTCACCGACATCGTAATGCCGGAGATGGACGGGATCGAGCTCGCGCAGAAGGCGCAGGAGCTGGCGCCGGGGATGCGCGTGATGTTCATCACCGGCTTCGCCGCGGTGACGCTGAAGGCGGGCAATGCGATGCCGCAGGCGCGCGTGCTGTCGAAGCCCTTCCACCTGCGCGATCTGGTGCTGGAGGTCGACCGCCTCTTCGACACCGGCACCGCGAACGAGTTGATCTGACGCTCCGGCAACAAAAGCGTAAAAAGCCGCTTGCGCCCCTCCGACCCACCCGTTAGAGGCGCACCCCTACGGAGGGCGTGTAGCTCAGTGGTAGAGCACTGTGTTGACATCGCAGGGGTCGCAAGTTCAATCCTTGCCACGCCCACCACGCAAGTCAGCTCTATCCGGTCATTTCGAGGTCACCCCTGGCCTGACCGGATAGAGCGACTGCGGCGCTAGGATCTGTCCGGCGCGGCCCATCGGCTGCGCGGAGATCGCGCTTCTCAGATCGGCGAAATTGCGCGACAGCGGCTCGTGTGTCGGTGTCCCGACTGCCCGCCGGTACGCCGAACCGGTGCCGTCACCGTGGCGCAGCGCCGCCGCGTTCCGTCGCGGCATCGCGATCGATGGTGGCGGCGGCATGATCCGCCTCAGGCCGCGCCCAACTCCGTGACGCCGACATGCGGCTCACCGCATCCAACGCCCCGCGTTAACCAGTTGCGAACAATGGATTCGTAGAGCGGATCAGCAATTTTGATCTGGATCAAAAGTCGTGTTCACTTCGCTGATATCTCGAGTGATCGCCATTGGCGGTCTGATCGCGGCAGCGCTGCTCTGCCTGGTGGCGGTTTTGCTACAGTCCTCGTGGAGCACACGCGAGAGTTTCGCCTGGGTCGGCCATTCGCAGCAAGTCATCGTTGCGCTGGACGAAGCGCTGGCAGAATTGCGCGAAGCCGAATCGGGGCAGCGAGGCTACCTCCTCACCCATGATGAGCGCTTCGCCGCGACCGTCGATCAGCGATTATCTGACGTGATGCGTCATTTCGATGATCTCGTCAGCCTCACCACCGACAATCCGCTCCAGAACGAGCGCGCCAGAGCGGTTCGCGATGCCGGATCCAGAAAGGTGGCATTCACGCGGGAAGCGATGCGGCTCGCGCGTCGCGGCGAGTTTGTGGTCGCTGCTCGCGGCATCGCCGGTGGCCGGGGCCGCGAACTGATGGCGCAGGTCGATCGGCAGGCCGGCGCCCTGCTGCAACGCGAGCGCGATCTGCTCGCGCAACGCGCGGACGACGCGGACAAGCGACTGACCTGGACCAAATATGTCGCGTTGGGTGGCGGACTTGTCGTCACAGCGCTCCTCGCATCACTGATCGCGACGATCTCGCTCGGGGTCCGCCGTCCGCTCGGCCGCACGCTCGAGGCGATGGAGGCGCTGGGACGCGGGCAGGCCGAACAGCGGCTGACGGCGCGCACCGGCTCGGACGAATTCGATCGGCTCGCGTCAGGGTATAACCGGATGGCGGATCGGCTCACCGAGGCGGTCGCCGATCAGCGTGAGACCGACACCCGGCTGCAAGCCGCGAATGCGGACCTGCTTGCGCAGCATGCCGCGTTGGAGGCTCGTGGTCAGGTGATCGAGCGGCTTGGCGAGATGGCGCATCGCCTGCAGGCGGCGCGTACCGACGCGGAACTCGCCCAGATCATCGACTGCTTCGTTCCGCAGGTCCTGCCGGGCGTCGCGGGCGCGCTCTACGCCCACAACAATTCGCGCAATTTGCTCGTGCGCCTGGCGGGCTGGGGCGTGAGCGACGATCTGCCGGAAAATTTCGGTCCGGACGATTGCTGGGCGTTGCGATTGGGACAGGGCCATGTCGTGCTCGGCGACGGGCGCGAGGTGGCATGCCGTCACGCCGCCGGCGACATGGGCGCCTATCGCTGCGAACCGCTGCTCGCCGGCGGAGAGGTCATCGGCCTGCTTTTCCTCAAGGGCGTGATCGGAAGCGAAGAAGCGTTCCGACTGGCGGCGCTGGGCGAGAACATCGCGTCGGCGCTGGTCAATCATCGCCTGCAGCGCGATCTGAAGGAGCAGACGGTCCGGGACGCGCTGACCGGGCTGCACAACCGTCGCTACATGGAAGAGGCGCTTCATCTCGAGATCGCGCGCGCTGCGCGGGCCGGATCGCCGCTGACCTTCGTCATGTGCGACGTCGACCACTTCAAGCGCTTCAACGATGAGTTCGGGCACGATGCCGGCGATACCGTGCTGCAGCTCGTCGGCGCGGCGATGCGCGAGCATTTCCGCGACGGAGATGTCGCATGCCGGTTCGGCGGCGAGGAGTTCGCGATCATCGCGCCCGGGGCCTCCGCCGAGGTGCTCATCCCCCGGATCGAGCGGCTCCGCGCGAACATCGCCGACCTTCGCCCGCGGCAAGGGAGCAAACTGCTCGGTCCAATCAGCCTCTCGTTCGGCATTTCCGAATGGCACCCGCCCTTTGGCAGGGAAAACGCTCCGCTGATCGCCGACGCCGACGCCGCGCTCTACCGCGCCAAGCGCGCCGGCAGAGACCGCGCGATCGTCGCGGAACGGCTGGCGGCGTAAGGCTGGTCGCCGTGACGATCGCTCCCGTCGCCACAGACTGACAAAGCGGCACCGTCCCGTCACCTTCCACGAACGCGCAGGCGGCGCGGCGAAATGGCCGCATCCGACGGAACCGCTACTGCACGGCTCCGTCGGTCTGTGGCCGATACGACGCGTTGATCTACGGGTCGGAACGGCGCCTCAACCGCCCAGTTCGGCGCGGACGATCGCCGCGCCTGCCGTCAACGCGTCCAGCTTGCCGCGCGCAACCGCGCGCGACAACGGCGCCATGCCGCAATTGGTGGCGGGCAACAGCTTGTCGGCATCCACGAAGTGCAGCGCGTCGCGCAAGGTCGCCGCGACCTGTTCGGGCGTCTCGACCGTGTCGGTCGCAACGTCGATCGCGCCGACCATCACCTTCTTGCCGCGCACCAGCTCGATCAAGTCCATCGGCACGCGCGAATTCTGGCATTCCAGCGAGATGATGTCGATCGCCGAGCGCTGCAGCTTCGGGAAGGTTTGCTCATACTGCCGCCATTCCGCACCGAGCGTCTTCTTCCACGCGGTGTTGGCCTCGATGCCATAGCCATAGCAGATGTGCACCGCCGTCTCGGCCGTCAGCCCCGCGGCGGCGCGCTCCAGCGTCGCGATCCCCCAGTCGTTGGCCTCGTCGAAGAACACGTTGAAGGCCGGCTCGTCGAACTGGATGATGTCGACCCCGACCGCCTCCAGCGCGCGCGCCTCTTCGTTCAGGATACAGGCGAACTCCCACGCCAGCTTCTCGCGACTGCGGTAATGGTCGTCGTACAGCGTGTCGATCATCGTCATCGGCCCGGGCAGCGTCCATTTGACGGGCCGGTCGGTCTGCGCGCGCAGGAAGCGCGCATCCTCCACGAACACCGGCGCCGGCCGCGCCACCGCGCCGACCACCGTCGGCACGCTGGCATCGTAGCGGTCGCGGATGCGGACGGTCGCGCGTTTCGCGAAATCGACCCCGCTCAGATGCTCGATGAAGGTGGTGACGAAATGCTGGCGCGTCTGCTCGCCGTCGCCGACGATATCGATCCCCGCCTGCCGCTGATCGTCGAGCGCCAGCCGCAACGCATCCTGCTTGCCGGTGCGCAGGTCCTCGCCCTCCAGCCGCCACGGCGACCACAGGGTTTCGGGCTGCGCCAGCCATGCGGGTTTGGGCAGGCTGCCCGCGGTCGTGGTCGGCAACAAGGTCATGGTCATGCGATCCCTTTCGTCGATGGTGCGGATCAAAGCCCGCAGGTCGCGGACCAGCGCGCCAGCGCCGCACCGTGCGGTTTGATGAGATGTTCTTCGGCGAACCGCCCCTGCTCGACCGCCAGTCGGCTGCGCTCCTCGCGATCGTAGACGATGCGGGTCAGCGAATAGTCCTGGTAGGAAAGGCTCGGCTGGTAACGTTCGGCCGCGGCCGAGTTCGCGTTATAGATTTCGGGACGATAGATCTTCTGGAAGCTTTCCATCGTGCTGATCGTGCTGGCGAGTTCCAGGGCGGAATACTCCGCGACCAGATCGCCGATGTGATAGAAGGCCAGCGGCGCGACGCTGTGCGGCGGCATGAAGTAGCGCGCCTTCATCCCCATCTTCGCGAAGTAGAGATCGGTCGCCGACCGCGTGTCGTTGCGATATTCCACCCCCAGGATCGGATGCGCATTCGCGGTGCGGTGATAGACCTCCCGGCTCGACACACTCAGGCAGATCACCGGCGGCTTGCCGAAGCGCTCGCGATAGGCGTCCGACCGGAGGAAAAGCTTGAACAGATTGCCGTGCAGTTCGCCGAATTGCTCGGGTGCCCCGCCGCCGTTCTGCGCGACATGCGCGGGCATCACGACGCTGAAATCGTAATCGCGGATGTAGGACGAGAAATTGTTGCCGACCATGCCGTCGGTGCGGGTGCCACTGCGCCGGTCGGTGACGATGGTATGCAGGATCTCGATCAAAGGAAAGGCGTGGTCGCCCTGCTCGTCGCCGATCCGCAACGCCGCAGAGATGATCCCGAGCGTCAGCGTGTAACGGTCGCCTGCCGGATTGTCCCAGTGCATCAGCGCGTTGAAGCGGCGGTCGATCATCGCCAGCGTCCTGCGCAGATTCTCGCGACGGCTTTCGCCGCGCGCCAGATTGGCGAAATTGGTGGTGACGCGCGTGTTGTCGGCGGGACGGTAATCCTCGTCGAACGGGATGCTGCTGATCGTGAAGGTCAATGCGTTGCTCGTCATGACACACCTGCTGTTGCGGGCAGGGGTCCAGGAAGAGCGCGCCAGGCGAAGACCGGCGCGGACGGCCTTACGCCACGCGCCATGCGTCGAGCGCGATCCACCGGAGGAACCCCCGTCCGAGGAACGTTATCGCGTCGCAGGCAGGTCTCCTGGCTTACGGGTCGACGCAGTGGCTCCGGCCTTCCCGGATGCCTTGCGAGCGTCCAGTGACACGAAATGGAGCCGCCGCTCGCCGCTTACAGTTGCGGGGGCAGCGCCGGAATTTGCCCCGAAAGACAGCACCGGCTTCCCGTCTTAGCCTCGTCGCCATGCCTGGAACGAGGAACCTCGACCGGGCGGATGAACACCATCGAGGACCCGCTGTCAACATCGACATAAAGATATCTTTATGTCTTTAAGCGTTGGCTGCGAAAATCATCTCGCCGCGTGTCGCCCGAACACGCCCGATCGTCACTTCACCAAAATGGGTCCTTACCGGACCTTGCCGCGCACCCAAGCGCGCGATAGCAAATCGGGTCCGCGGGGGCGGACGGGGGGATAGCCGGATGAAGAAGCGCGCACGCCTTGTCGCTGCGGCCATGACGCTGGCTGCGCTCTATCCTCAACCCGCCGCCGCGCAGGAACATACCGCGGTAAAGGCCGGTTTTGCGCTCCCGGCGAACAGCGGCAAGACGATCCTCGTCTTCCGTCCTGCCGTGCGGGTCGGCGCGCAATCGACCGGCGGCCTGTTCGAACCCAATGGCGACTGGACCGATCGCGCGCGCGCCAATCTTGAGGCCGCGCTCGCCGCGCGACAGGCGGCACTCGGCAACATCGTGCTCGCCGCGCCCGTCGCGTTCGGCGACGACGCCCGGCTGGTGGAGGAATATCAGGCGCTGTTCGGTGCGCTTTCCCGCGCCGTCATCGGATACCAGTTCTTTCGTGGCAACCGCCTTCCCACCAAGAAGCGGGAGAACAAGGCGGGTGTGTTCGACTGGTCGCTGGGCAGCGGCGTGTCCGCACTGCCCGGTGCGAAGGACGCGGACTACGCGCTCTTCATCTACGACAAGGATGCCTATGGCTCGACCGGTCGCAAGATCCTGCAGATCTTCGCCGCGCTCGGTCCCGGAATTCCGGTGAAGTCCGGCGAACATGCCGGCTATGCAGGGCTGGTCGACCTTAGGTCCGGCGACGTGGTGTGGCTCAACGCCGATCTGGCGATGGGCGGCGACGTTCGCACGCCGGAGGGCGCGCAGAAGCGCATCGGTCAGTTGCTCGAGGATTTTCCCGGCAGCACCGCCGCCCCGGCGGCACCCGCCGCGTCGACGAAATGACGCGCCGTCGCGCCGGCCTTTGCGCCATATTGCCTGTCCTCGCGCCCGTGCTGGCGGCGGCGACGACACCCGCGCCGCCGCCGCCACCCTATACCGGCGCCTATCAACCGCAGGGCGTCGACGAGATCGGGCTGTGGAAAGAGATGGACGAGGACGAGCGCGTCCTCGCCAATTCGCCGGTCCTGATCCGCGACGAGGCGCTCAACGCCTATGTGCGCGGCGTGCTGTGCGCCACCGTCGGCGCGGATCGCTGCAAGGCCGCGCGCCTCTACATCCTGCGGACGCCGCTGTTCAACGCGAACATGGCGCCCAACGGCACGATGCGCGTGTTCAGCGGGCTCTTGCTCCGCGTGCGCAGCGAGGCCGAACTCGGCGCGGTGCTGGGGCATGAATTCGGCCATTTCGAACAGCGCCACTCGCTTGCCGCGTTCAAGGCCCACCGCGCCGGCACCGATGTCCTCAGCTGGGGTGCGGTGCTCGCCGGGATGCTCCCCTATGCACAGGGAGCGTATAGCCTTCGGAACATGCAGATCTCGATCTACGGTCGGCTCTCGCGCTTCAGCCGCGATCAGGAGCGCGACGCCGATCTGCACGGCATCGGCTATTTGAACGGCAGCGCGCTGCGCCCGCAGGCGGCCTCGGTGGTGTGGCAGAACGTGATGACCGAGGCGGAGCGTTCCGCCGCCGCGCGCGGGCAGGCGCACCCGCGCTTCGACCGCATTCCGTTCTTCGCCTCGCATCCCGCCGATGCCGAGCGTGCCGCGACGATGGCCGCGCTCGCCCGGCCGGACGCCGCGACGCGCGACGACGGCGCGGCGCGCTATGCCGCGGCGCTGGCGCCATGGCTGCCGCTGTTCCTCGACGATCAGATCAAGCTCAACGACTTCGGCGCCAGCGACTATCTGATCGGGATGCTGGGCGAACATGGCGCGACCGCGCCATTATGGGTCGCACGCGGCGACCTGTACCGCGCCCGCGGCTATCCGCGCGATCTGGTGTCAGCGGCCGAATTCTACGCCAACGCGATCGCGCTCGATCCGAATTTGCCGGAGGCGCAACGCGGACTGGGCCTGTCGCTGTTCAAGACCGGGCGGCGGGCCGAGGGTGCCGAGGCGCTGCGCCGCTACCTCCAGCTCAAACCCGCGGCGCCCGATGCCGCGATGATCGGGATGCTGGTTGCCACCGCAGGACAGGGCCAATGACGATGACGAGGACCAGGACCGCCACGCTGGCACTGTTCGCGGCGGCCGCGCCGCTGTTCGCGATGCCGGCGGCGGCGCACGGCTATCGTGAACAGGGCAAGCCGGTCGCGGTCGCCGCGTCGACGCTGGTCGTGATCCCGAACCGCGACTGGAACCAGCTCGCGGGCAAGCCCGGCAAGAAGGCCGAGAGATGGACGCTGGACGGCGAACAGCTCGATCAGGTCACCTTCTACGGCGGGATCGCACCGGGCGAACCGCTGCTCCGCGAACGCGACCGGAAGCACAGGCCGCTGCCAAAGCTCACCCGCGAGACCTTGCTCGCCGAGGTGCCGGAGTTGCTCGAGGCCACCTATCGCACCGATCGCGCAATCGCCAGCTTCACGCTCCACGACGCCCGGCCCGAACGCTTCCTCGGCACCGACGGCATCCGCTTCGCCTATGAATATGTCGACGACGACAATCTGCCGCGCCGCGGGGAGGCACATGCCGCGCTGGTTAAGGGGCAGCTCTACATGGCGACGCTCGACGCCCCGCGGCTGCATTACTTCGACCGCGTCGCCCCCAGTTATCGCGCGCTGATCGACAGCGCGACGCTGCGCTGACCGGACGATCCCCAACGGATATTGACCCGCCCGCGTCGCTGCCCGAAGGCACGGGCCATGCGCTTCTTTTCCGACAATGCCGCCCCGGTCCATCCCGCCGTGCTGCGCGCGATCGCTGCGGCGGATACGCTCGATACCGCCTATGACGGCGATCGCTGGTCGAAGGCGCTCGACGAACGTTTCTCGGCCTTGTTCGAGACCGCGGTACGCGTGCTGTGGGTGCCGAGCGGCACCGCCGCCAATTGCCTCGCGCTCGCCGCCTTGTGCCCGCCGCACGGCTCGGTCGTCTGCCACCGCGAGGCGCATATCCAGAACGACGAATGCGGCGCGCCCGAATTCTATACGCACGGCGCCAAGCTGCTGCTCGCCGAGGGCGACGGCGCGAAGCTTACCCCCGCCAGCGCCGCGGCGGTGCTCGATCGCCAGCGCTACGACGTGCACCAACAGCGCCCGCACGCGCTGTCGATCACCAACGCCACCGAATATGGCCGCGTCTACGCCCCCGCCGAGGTCGCGGCCCTCGGCGCGCTCGCGAAGGAGCGCAAGCTCGGCTTCCATATCGACGGCGCGCGCTTCGCCAATGCGGTGGTGTCGACCGGCGCGTCGCCCGCCGATCTCACATGGCGCGGCGGCGCGGATGCGCTCAGCTTCGGCTTCGTCAAGAACGGCGGGATGAACGCCGAGGCGCTGGTGTTCTTCGATCACGACCTTGCCGACGCGACGCTCTATCGCCGCAAGCGCGCCGGGCATCTGCTGTCGAAGGGCCGCTATCTCGCCGCGCAATTGCTCGCGATGCTCGACGACGACGTGTGGCTCGACTGCGCGCGCGGCGCGAATGCCGGCGCGGCGCTGCTCGCGCAGGCGGCGGGGGCGCGGCTGCTCCACCCCGTCGAGGCGAACGAGGTGTTCCTGCGCGTCACCGCCAGCGAGGCCGCCTCGCTGCGCGCCGCCGGGTTCGACTTCTACGACTGGGGCGTCGGCGAGGCGCGGCTGGTGGTCAGCTGGAACCAGCGCGCCGACGACATCCGCCCGCTCGCCGACGCGATCGCCGCGCTGGGATGAGCCCCGCCGATCCCCCCAACAGCACGCGCGCCGCGGTGCTGGTGCCGTTCGCGCTGGTGGTGCTGATCTGGGGCTCGACCTGGATCGTGATCCGCGACCAGCTGCACGGCGGCGCGGTCGCGGTGCCGGCGAGCTGGTCGGTCAGCTATCGCTTCCTCGTCGCCGGGCTCACGCTGGCGGCGGTCGCGGCGTGGCAGCGCGCGCCCGGCACCCGCGCGCTCTTTGCGCAACCCGGCTTCTGGCGGTTCGCCGCGCTGCTCGGCGTCTTCCAGTTCGTGCTCAACTTCAACTTCGTCTACCGCGCGGAGGAGCATATCACCTCCGGGCTGGTCGCGGTGATCTTCGCGCTGCTGCTCGTCCCCAATGCCTTGTTCGCGCGCCTCTTCCTCGGTCAGCGGATGGGGCGGCAATTGCTGCTCGGCTCGGCGATCGCGATGAGCGGGGTAGCGCTGCTGTTCATCAAGGAAGCGCGCGGCGACCCCGGCGGGCCGGCCGAATCGCTGATCGGCATCGCCTTCACGCTCTGCGCGATCCTGTCGGCATCGACCGCCAATGTCATGCAGGCGACGAAGACCGCGGCGCGCTATCCGATGGTCCCGACGCTCGCCACCGCGATGCTGATCGGCGCGGCGATCGACGCCGGCTGGGCGTGGATCACCACCGGCGCACCGGTGTTCGACCTCCGCCCCGGATACGTCGCGGGCGTGCTGTACCTCGGCATCATCGCCTCGGCGCTCGCCTTCACCTTATACTTCCGCATCATCCGCACGATCGGCCCCGCCAAGGCCGCCTATAACGGCGTGATCGTTCCGGTGATCGCGATGCTGCTGTCGACGGTGTTCGAGGGCTATCGCTGGACGTCGCTGGCGGCGGCCGGCGCAGGGCTTGCCGCGGTCGGGCTGGTGGTGGCGCTCAGCGCGCGCAGGCCGGCGCGATAATCGGGGTAGCGCGGCTGCCAGTTCAGCACGCGCTTCGCCTTGCCGCTCGCCACGCGACGGTTCTCGGCATGGAAGCCGCGCGCCGCCGGTGAGAGCTGCTCCAGCGGCACGATCGGCGGCGGCGCAATCCCCAGCAATTGCGCCGCATACAGCACCACCTCATCCTGCGCCGCCGGCAGATCGTCGGCGAGGTTGTACGCCCCCGCCGGCGCCTCAAATCCGGCGACGACCCCGCGCGCCAGATCGGCGACATGCACGCGGCTGAACACCTGCCCCGCGACGCCGGTGCGATGCGCCTCACCCCGCGCTACCCGGTCGAGCGGCGACCGCCCGGGACCATAGATGCCCGGCAGCCGGAACACCCGCGCGCCCAGCGCCATCCAGTCGGCATCGGCGCGGTTGCGCAGCGGCCGCCGCCCGCGATCCGCGGCGGCATCTTCGTCCACCCAGGCGCCGCCGGTATCGCCGTAGACGCCGGTAGAGGAGAGATAGCCCAGCCACCGTCCCGTCAGCGCGTTCTCATACTGACGCAGCACCGGATCGCCCACTTTGTCGGGCGGCACCGACGACAGCACATGCGTGCTCGCCGCCAGCCCGGCGCGCACCGCGTCCGCGTCGTCGAAGCGGATCGTCCCGTCGCGCCCGTCGCGCGTCGTCGCCAGCATTGGCGCACCCGCCGCCGCCGCCACCGCCCGCGCCGCATAGCCTGGTCCGAAGACGAACAACCGCACCGACGATCCTTCCCGAAGCCCGTCGGCGACGTAGGCGAAGCACCCCCGATCGTCCACGGGTGCCGTGACGACGGTCAGCCCCGTCGCGCCAGTGCCTGCATCATCCGGCGCACGCGACTGTCACGCCGCCGCCCTTCCCAGATCAGGAACAGCGCGACGGCGATCGTCACCAGATTCTTGATGCCGAAGAAATTCCACAGGAAGCCGGTCGTATAGCCGCCGTAGAGCGAGCTCATCGCGCGACCGAACAGGATCGACGCGATCCAGTTGCTCTCCGCGATCGACTGCGCGACCATCCGCATCACGAACGCGTGAAACGCCGCGAGCAGCGACGAGACGAGCAGCAGCCCGGCGATCCCCATCGTCATCAACAGATAGGGATAGAGCGAGAAGACGAAGCCCGTGCCGCCTTCCATCGCCCAGCCGAGCAGCCGCGACGGGGTGAAGCGCTGCATGACGTAATAGAGGCCGAACCGCGTTCCCGCGCCCTCCGCATTCTGCGCGCCGGGCGTCATCCACGAGGCGACATCCGCCCCGATCGCGCGATCGTCGAACCGCGCGTTGGTCAGATATTTGTCGTCCGCGACGAACCAGAGCTGGCCCTGCAGCGCGACCCGCTGCCCGTATTTCTGCACCGCCGCGTCGACATCGGTCAGCGCGCCATAGGCGATCAGCACCGCCGGCACCGTCACGACGACGATCGCCACCACGATCGCGCCGATCGCGCCGGTCGGGATCGCCCGATCGTTGGCGATATGCACCAGCCCCACCGGAATGGAGAAGATGCTGAGGATCATCAGCAGCGAGGTGAACTTCTCGCCGAACAGCACCGACAGCGCCAGCAGCCAGACAAGGATCAGCGCAGCGCGCACGCGATACCCGGGCACGCAGAATAGCGCCCCGATGAATGGCACCAGCACGGGGCGGTTGGTCATCCACGCCGAATAGATCGGCGAATCGATCTTGCGCAGATAGGCGAACCGGTCGAGGTGATCGAGCAACGGGAAGCCGTTGTTGATCCCCAGCCGAACCAGATACAGGCTCGCCGCGCCCATCACGATCAGCAGCCCGGTCCAGATGACCCGCCCATGCGGCTGCCAGCGGCGGGGTGCCTCGCGGAATGCCGTCTTCAGTCGCGGCCACGCCGCCTCGACCACGATCGTCGCGGTCAGGAAGAAGAGCACGTAGATCAGCAGCAACCGCGCGAACGCCCCGGTCGCGCGACCGGTGATCCCGGTTTCGACCATATAGGCCCCGCCCTCGATCGCCGCGCCGGAGATGAACTCGGTCAGGCGCAGCGCGATCAGCGGCACGAACAGCAGGAAGGTCGCCGGCGCGGTCCGCAGCAGCCCGAAGGACAGCGACCCGAACAATGCCAGCGCCCCATACGCCCAGCCCGGCGACGGCGCGGTCGCCGCCCCGAAGGCGACCAGCGCGCCGAGCACGAAATGGATCGCGAACATGCCGCCGAACGCCCGGGCGCGGGCGGCATAGGGCATCGGACGCCCATTCGCCGGTCGCGCGCGCCGTCCGGACGGCAAACGGTCTGCGCCAACGAGCGCCATATCCGGGTCCTTGCGTGGTGGCGTGTCTGCGTGCCGTCGATACGGTCCGCACCACCGCCTGCGCAACTCCACCGGGTCGCTCCGCAGGCCGCGGCATCGGGAAAAAACGGCCAAACCACGCGCCAAATCGCCAATTCGGGGCAGCACGCCGTCACGCCGCGCCACCGCCCGCTCTATGCAGAGCGTGCCGCTGCCATGGACACTCCTTTGCCCCATGTCCCCGCGTCGCCAGGGCGTGTCGCGCTCGCCGCGCTCCTCACCACCTGCTGCGCGCCCACGCCATCGCACAGCGCGCCGACCGACTGGGCGGCGCTCGCCACCGCGGCGCGGCAATCGCCCGTCAGCGGCGATGGCGTGCGGCGAAGCTGGAACGGGGCGGATGGCGGTCCGGTGACCGTGACGGTGCTCGCGCCGCGTCTCGATCGCCGCCCGGTGATCGCGCTCGATCCCGTCCCCGGCGACAACGGGCCCGCGATCGCCGCGGCGCTGGCGCGGCTGCGCGCGGCGGGCGGCGGCACGCTGCGGCTCGCGCCCGGCACCTGGCCGATCGCGGCTGGTCCGCCCGGGCTGTCGCTCGACGGGCTCGACGACGTGCTGATCGACGGGCCCGGTGCGCAACTGGTCTTCGCGCAATGGGGCGACGGCATCCTGCTCTCGAATGTGGCGCGGGTGATGCTGCGCGGCCTGTCGGTCGGCTATGCGCAGCCGCCGGTCGTCGCGGCGCGCGTTTCCGGTGGACGGCTGGTCTTCGCGGGTGCCGCTCCCGCCCCCGGCACGCCGGTCTATCAGGTCTCGGCACGCGGCCCCACCGGCGCGCGGCGGCTGCTCGGCAGGCACGGGCAACCGCTCGGCGCGGACGGCGCGCTGCCCGGCGCGCTGGACGATTTCGCGCCCGACACCCCGGTGCAGGTGAAGCTCGGCTGGTACAGGGGTGGCGCAATCCGCATCGGCGACCCCGGCGACGTTCCCGTGTCGCACGACATCACGCTCGATCATGTCACCGTGCGTGATTCCGCGGGCAGCGGCGTCACGGTCGACTTCATGGACCGCGGCCTCGCGATCGTCGGTGCCAGGCTGGGCGGCGCGGGTGGCAGCGCGATCGCCTATGATGGCATCCACGTCACCGCGGCGGGTGGCGACCTGCTCGTCGAGAACAGCGACTTCACCGGCATGGGCGATGACGCGATCAACATCGCCACGCCGATCATCGACGCGGGCCTCGACCCCGACGGGCGTACCCTCACGCTCTCCGGCGTCGCGTCGCGCGTCGCTCCGGGCACCCGGCTCGCCCTGTTCGATGCCGGATTGCGCTTGCTGGGCACCGCCAGCGTCGCGACGCGGACGCCGCGCGATTCCGCCGGGCGGGTTCGCGCCACCCTGGTCGCGCCGGTGCCGGCGGGTGCCGTCCGCTACGCGCGTCATCTCGGCCTGCTGTCCGCCCGCTATGCGATCGTCGGCAACCGCATTGCGGACTGCCTCTGCCACGGCGTGCTGGCACAGGCGCCGAACGGCCTCGTTCGGGACAACCGCTTCACCGGTCTGCGCTACAATGCGATCCGCCTGCTCACCAGCGCGGCGTGGAAGGAAGGCACCGGCGCCTTCAACGTCGTGGTCGCGGACAACCGGATCGAAGACACCGGGCAGGACAACCGCGCCGGCCGCGTCTGGGCGGCGATCACCGTCTTCGCTGAGCTGGAGGCCGCCACACCCGGCGGCCCCGCACCGCTCGCCGCGGAACCGCTCAATGCCGGATTGCTGATCCGCGACAACCAGATCGACGCAGTCGATCAGGGCTGCATCGCCATCTCCAACGCCACCGACGTCACGCTGCGGAACAATCGCTGCACGCGTTTCGGCCGGCGGCCGGCGACGATGCGGATGCTGGCGGATCGCGACGACGTGTCCGGCGCGCTCGCCCGGCTGCCCGCACGCGGCGCATACCTCGCCGGTGGCAACGGTCTGTGGATCGACGCCACCACCTCCGCGCGCATTGCGATCGAGGCGACGCGGTGAACGACGATCGGTTCGATGACCTGTGCCAGAGAGTGAATAGTCGTGCTTGACTCACCTGCCGCCCGACACAGCGATGATGACACGCCGCTGACGATCCAGCGCTACTTGCGCATTTGCCTGGTGATCGAGGCGGGCGGCGGTGGCGCCGGTCGTCATGTGCTCGATCTGGCGCGGGCATTGCACGGACGCGGGCATGACGTTCACCTGATCTACTCGCCACATCGTGCCGAGCCGCGACATCTTGCCGAGATCGCTGCGCTGCCGGTGACCAGCGAGCCGGTGACGATGCGCCGTGCGCCCGGCGTGCACGACGTCTTCGCGGCCCGCGCGCTCACCGCGGCCCTGCGGCGCGCGGGGCCGTTCGACATCGTCCACGGGCACAGTTCGAAGGCCGGCGCGCTGGTCCGCCTCGCCGATGTCGGCCCGGCGAAACGCGTCTACACGCCGCACGCCTTCCGCGGGCTCGACCCCGGTGTCTCATTGCCTGCGCGGCTGATGTTCAACGGCGCGGAGATCGTGCTCGGCGCGGCGCGCACCGACGCGCTGATCGCGGTGTCGAGCGAGGAGCTGGCGTTCGCGCGCAAGCTGCGCATCGCCACCGGCCGCTGCCACCTGATCCGCAACGGCATCATCGATGTGCCAGCCGTGACGCGCGCACAGGCGCGGGCGGCGCTCGGCCTGCCCGATGATGCGCCGGTGATCGGCTTCGTCGGCCGGCTCTCCTACCAGAAGGCGCCCGAGCGCTTCGTCGAGGCGATGCGCCGCGTGATGACGCAGGTGCCCGATCTCCGCGCGGTGATCCTCGGCGACGGCGAATGCGCCGCTGCGGTCGAGCGCGACCTCGCCGCGTCCGGCCATGCGGCGCGCTTCATCTGGAAACGCGCCGCGCGCGCGCAGGAGCTGATGCCCGCGTTCGACGCGGTGATGATGACCAGCCGGTACGAAGGGTTGTCCTACGTCCTGCTCGAAAGCCTCGCCGCGCATGTGCCGATCGTCACGACCGATGTGGCCGGCGCGCGCGACGTGATCGGCCGCAGCCGCTGCGGCACGATCGTCCCCAACGACGCCACGGTGATCGAGCGGCTCGCCGACACCGCGATCCTGATCGGCACCGACCGCGGTGCGCGCGCCGCGATGGCCGCCGCCACCGTGTGGCGCAGCCGCGAGCTGAACGGGATGCGCATGATCTACCAGACCGAAATGCTGTACCGGCAATTGGTCGAGCCGCGCTGATGCCGCCCGTCTTCGTCAACGGTCGCTTCCTCACCCAGCCGGTGAGCGGGGTGCAGCGATATGCGCAGGAGATCGTCACCGCGCTCGACACGCTGGCCGGCGAGGGTGCGCTCGGTTCGCGCTACGTCCTGCTCACCCCGCCGGGCGCGCGCACGCTGCCGCTGCGCCATATCGAAACCCGCACGATCGGGACGCGCGCCGGCCATTATTGGGATCAGGTCGAGTTCGCCCGCGCCGCGCGTGCCGGCGTCGCCTTGTGCCTCGCGATGACCGGCCCGGTCGCGCTGCGCCGACAGGTGGTGGTGATCCACGACGCCGCGGTCCAGCGTCATCCCGAACATTTCAGCAAGCCCTATGTCGTCGCGCATCGCTGGCTCGACCGGTTGCTCGCCCGCCGCGCGGTCATCGCCACCGTATCGGAATTCTCGCGCCGCGAACTCGCCGACGTGCTCCCGGTCGCCGCAGCGGATATCGTCGTCGCCGCGAACGGTGCCGAGCATCTCTCGATCCCCCCCGATTCCGGTATCGTCGAACGGCTCGGGCTGACCGAAGGCGGCTATTTCCTCACGCTCGGCAATCTCACCCGCAACAAGAACCTCGCGGTCGCGCTCCGTGCGCTGGCGCGGCTCCAGCCCGGCAGCGCGAAGCTGGTCGCGGTCGGGCGCATCGACCGCGCGGTGTTCGGCGCGGCCGGGCTGCCCGAGCCGGGCCCCGACGTGCTGCTCCCCGGCCGGCTCGACGATGCCGAGGTCGCCGGGCTGATGCAGGGCGCGCGCGCACTGATCTTCCCGAGCCTCTACGAAGGCTTCGGCATTCCCCCGCTCGAGGCGTTCGTCAACGGATGCCCGGTGCTCGCCAGCACCGCATCGGCGATCATCGAAGTCTGCGGCGACGCGGCCGAATATTTCGCGCCGCACGACGATGCCACGCTCGCACGGCTGATGCAGGAATATCTCGACGACCACGACAGCGCGCTCCGCCGCCAACGGGTCGCGATGGGCAAGCGCCGCGTCCCACTCTTCACATGGCGCGCATCGGCGCAGATCCTCGCCGACGCCTGCGCGGCGGCTGCGACGCGATGAAGGTGCTGATCGTCAACACCCTCTATCCCCCGCACCGGATCGGCGGCGCGGAGAAGTCGGTGGCGCTGCTTGCCGAGGCGCTGGTCCGCGCCGGCGACGAGGTAGTCGTCGCGACGCTCGACGACATCGCCGCGCCGCTTGCCGAGATGAAGAACGGCGTCACCGTCCATCGCCTGCCGATCGACAACATCTATTGGCCCTATGACCCCGACGCGCCCGCTCAGCCGGCGCTGAAGCGTTTGTACTGGCACGCGCGCAACCGCTGGAACCGCGCCGCCGCGCGTCGCCTTGGCACGCTGCTCGACGCGGTTCGCCCCGACGTCGTCCATTGCAACGTCATCACCGGCTTCGGCCCGTCGATCTGGCGCGAGATCAAGCGCCGCAAGCTGCCGCTCGTCCACACGCTGCGCGATTACGGCGTGATGTGCACGCGATCGGGGTTGTTCAAGAACGGCGCGAACTGCACGACCCGCTGCCGCGAATGCCGCCTGCTCACCGGACCCGGCAAGACCGGGTCCGAGCGCGTCGATCAGCTCGTTGCGAACAGCGACTACGTCATCCGTCGCCACCATGCCGAGGGCTTCTTCCCCGGCGTCCCCACTCGACGCATCTTCAACATCGTGCCCCTCGCCGAACGGCCGCGCGATGCGAAAGCGCCCGACGCGCCGTTCGTGTTCGGCTTCATTGGCCGCATCGAGGCCGAAAAGGGCATCGACGTGGTACTGGAGGCGACCACGCGCATCACCCGCGCCGACTGGCGGCTGCGCATCGCCGGGGTCGGCGCACCCGATTATGTCGCCGCGCTGAAGGCACGCTATCCCGATCCGCGCATCGAGTGGCTCGGCTTCGCGCCGCCCGGCGACTTCTACCGCGCGATCGACACCGTGCTGATCGCCTCGGTCTGGCCCGAGCCGTTGCCGCGCACGCTGATCGAGGCGCTGTCCTACGGCCTGTCGGCGATCTGCAGCGCGGCCGGCGGCATTCCGGAGATCGCCGGCCTGGCAGCGCACGCCATCACCTACGAGCCGACCGATATCGAGGCGCTCGCCGCCGCGATGGACACCGCGCTAGCGGACGCTGCGGCATGGCGCGCGGGCGGACTCAGCGATCCGCACGCGCTCACGCGGTTCGCGGAGGACCGGATCGTCGCGGCGTATCGCGCCGCCTACACCGACGCGATCAAGGGGCGGGCTGAGTAATCCCGCCCCTGATCGACAAACTCGATCATACCATCAATCTTTTCGCATTTTCCCGATTACCCCCCGTCCGCTACCACCGGCGTCACAGATCGCCGGAAAGGTCGTGCGCGCCCGTGCGTAGTGGCAGCAGCAGACCCGGACACCGGTCGCGAGAGGAGACGAGACATGGACGCCATCACCGAAGGTAGCCCGATCAACGATCCCAAGAAGCAGCCCGCCGCGCTGCGCACGCTGCTCGGGCGCACGTCGAAGGACTGGTGGCCGGAATCGCTGTCGATCGATATCCTTCACCAGCAAGGCAAGAGCGGCAATCCGTTCGGCGACGACTTCGATTATGCCGCCGAATTCCTCAAGCTCGACCTCAAGGCGGTGAAGGCCGACCTGACCGCGCTGATGACCGACAGCCAGCCGTGGTGGCCGGCGGATTACGGGCATTACGGCCCGTTCTTCATCCGCATGGCGTGGCATTCGGCGGGCACCTATCGCACCGGCGACGGCCGCGGCGGCTCCTCGGCGGGGCAGCAGCGCTTCGCCCCGCTCAATTCGTGGCCGGACAACGGCAATCTCGACAAGGCGCGCCGCCTGCTCTGGCCGATCAAGCAGAAATACGGCCGCGCGCTGAGCTGGGCCGACCTGTTCATCCTCGCCGGCAATGTCGCGATCGAATCGATGGGCGGCCCGACCTTCGGCTTCGGCGGCGGCCGTCAGGACGTGTTCGAGCCCGAAAAGGACGTCTATTGGGGCACCGAGGAGGAATGGCTCGGCCAGACCCGTATCGACGAGGAAGCCGGGCTCGCGCTCGAAAGCCCGCTCGCCGCGATCCAGCACGGCCTCATCTACGTCAACCCGGAAGGCCCGGGCGGCTGCCCGAACCCGATGGGCTCGGCGCGCGACATGCGCGAGACGTTCGCGCGCATGGGCATGAACGACGAGGAAACCGCCGCGCTCACCGCCGGCGGCCACACCTTCGGCAAGGCGCACGGCGCGGGTGATCCCAAGCTGGTCGGCCGCGAGCCGGAAGGCGCGGACATCGCCGCGCAGGGGCTCGGCTGGGCGTCGACCCATGAAAGCGGCATGGGCGATCACACGATCACCTCGGGGATCGAGGGCGCGTGGACGCCGACCCCGACGACGTGGGACATGAGCTATTTCGACATGCTGCTCGACCACGAATATGAGATCGTGAAGAGCCCGGCCGGCGCGCAACAGTTCCAGCCGGTCGGCAACCCCGACGACACGCTCGCCCCCGCCGCGCACACGCCGGGCAAGAAGGTGCCGACGATGATGACCTCGGCCGACATGGCGCTGAAGGTCGACCCGAAATACCGCGCGGTCATGGAGAAATTCCGTGCCGATCCTGCCTATTTTGCGGACGCCTGGGCGCGCGCGTGGTTCAAGCTGACCCACCGCGACATGGGGCCGAAGCTCCGCTATCTCGGCAGCGAGGTGCCGCAGGAAGACCTGATCTGGCAGGATCCGATCCCGGCGGTCACCCATCCGCTGATCGACGCCGCCGATATCTCGTCGCTCAAGGCCACGCTGCTCGACCGGCTGTCGGTGCAGGATCTGGTAAAGACCGCCTGGGCCTCGGCCTCGACCTATCGCGGGTCGGACAAGCGCGGCGGCGCGAACGGCGCGCGCATCCGCTTCGCCCCGCAGCGTGACTGGGAAGTCAACGATCCGGAGAACCTCGCCCGCGTGCTCGGCGTGATCGAGCAGGTCAAGGCCGACTTCGATGGCGCAGCGACCGGCGGCAAGCAGGTGTCGATCGCCGACCTGATCGTGCTCGGCGGGAGCGCCGCAGTCGAGAAGGCCGCGAAGGATGCCGGGCATGACGTGACCGTCCCGTTCACGCCGGGCCGCGCCGACGCGCTCGAGGAACAGACCGACGCCGAAAGCTTCGACGTGCTCGAGCCCAAGGCCGACGGCTTCCGCAACTACCTGCAGGTCAAGTTCAACGTGCCGACCGAGGAACTGCTGGTCGATCGTGCGCAATTGCTCGGCCTCACCGCGCCCGAGATGGCGGTGCTGGTCGGCGGGCTGCGCGTGCTCGGCGCCAATGCGCAGGGCAGCGAGCACGGCGTGTTCACCAAGCGCGTGGGTCAGCTCACCAACGACTTCTTCGTCAACCTGCTCGACATGAACACCGCATGGAAGCAGGTCAGCGACGAAAGCGACGAGGAGTTCGTCGGCACCGATCGCACCACGCACGAGCAGAAGTGGACCGCGTCGCGCACCGATCTGGTGTTCGGCTCCAACTCACAGCTGCGCGCGCTGTCGGAGGTCTATGCCTGCGACGATGCGAAGGACAAGTTCGTCGCGGACTTCGTCAGGGCGTGGGTCAAGGTGATGGACGCGGATCGTTTTGATCTGGTCACGCACTGAGAGATCGTCTAGCAAGCCGTTGAAGAATTGGGAGGGATCGGGCTGCGGCCAACGGGCTGCGTCCCGGTCCCTTCCTCCTTGTACCGGCCGAACAGCCCTTCGGGTCGCCCCGTGGCTGCGACAGTCGGGGCCGCCGGCGTGCCCCCCACGCCGGCGGCCGAATGTCTTAAGGGCGCAACATCCTCAATCGTCATTGCGACCCCGGCGCAGGCCGGGGGAAGCAATCCAGAGCGTCCGGGTGTGGCCCTGAATTGCTTCGCTACGCGCGCAATGGCGCCACCTTCTTCGTCACCCCGGCGAAGGCCGGGGCCCAGTTGGGAAGGCCCAAGAAACGGAGCGCGGCGCCCATCACCAGCGTCCCCCGACTGGGCCCCGGCCTTCGCCGGGGTGACGCTCGATCTTGAAATGGATCGCGTTTCGAACCGAGGCCGCCCGCACGTTCGCCCCGAGCGCCCCGCCCGCCAGCCCTACTTCTTCCCCTCATCCTTGCGCGAGTTCGCGAACAGCACCGCCGCCGCCACCGCCGCCGAGCCGATCCCGACCCCCAGCCACGTCTTGCCCGGCTGCCACCGCCCCTTGCGCTGATGCGCGGCCGCCCCCGGCGCGCCGGCTTCCTCATGCGCCTTGGCGGCCGCGGCGGCTGCCAGGATCTCGTTGGGTTGCTCGTCGCTCACGTCACTCTCCTTTTGGCGCGTCATAGCGCGCACGGAAGTCATTGGCGAACGCCGCCAATCGTCCTTCAACGATCGCGGCGCGCAGATCGGCCATCATTGCTTCGTAGAAGGCGATGTTGTGCTCGGTCATCAGCATCGCGCCCAGCATCTCGCCCGCCCGCACCAGATGGTGCACATAGGCGCGGCTCCAGGTCGTGCACACCGCGCACGCGCATTCCGGGTCGAGCGGCCCCTGATCCTCGGCGAACCGCGCATTGCGGATGTTGATCGGCCCTTGCCTCGTGAACGCCTGCCCGGTCCGCCCCGAGCGCGTCGGCATCACGCAGTCGAACATGTCGACTCCGCGCTCGACCGCGCCGACGATATCGGTCGGCTTGCCCACCCCCATCAAATAACGCGGGCGGTCCGCCGGCAATTGTCCCGGCGCGAAGTCGAGGCAGCCGAACATCGCCGCCTGCCCTTCGCCGACCGCCAGCCCGCCGATCGCATAGCCGTCGAACCCGATGTCGATCAGCGCGTCGGCGCTGGCCTTGCGCAGCCCTTCGTCGAGCGCGCCCTGCTGGATACCGAAGATCGCGTTGTTCGCGGCATGGTCGCCACCGCTGTCGAAGGCGTCGCGGCTGCGCTGCGCCCAGCGCATCGATCGTTCCATCGCCGCCGCCTGCACCTCGCGCGTCGAAGTGGTCGGCACCAGCTCGTCGAACGCCATCACGATGTTGCTGCCCAGCAGCCGCTGGATCTCGATCGAGCGCTCGGGCGAGATCATGTGCCGCGTCCCGTCGAGGTGCGACGCGAACGCCACGCCTTCCTCGGATCTTTTGGTCAGCGCCGACAGGCTCATCACCTGATAGCCGCCCGAATCGGTCAGGATCGGCTTGTCCCAGCCCATGAAGCGGTGCAGCCCGCCCAGCCGCGCGACGCGCTCCGCGCCGGGGCGCAGCATCAGGTGATAGGTGTTGCCCAGGATGATGTCGGCACCCGCGCGCTCGACATCGCCGGGCTTCATCGCCTTGACGGTCGCGGCGGTGCCGACCGGCATGAACGCCGGCGTGCGGATCGTGCCGCGCTGCATCGTGATCGTACCGGTGCGCGCCGCGCCATCGGTCGCGGCGATCGCGAACGCGAAGCGCGTCATCGCCGCCCCCCGCGTCGCGGCCTGTCGGCGTCGGGCGCGTCATCCTTCTTCTCCGGCCGCCGTCCCGCGGTCGGTCCGCGCGCATCGACCGGCATCGTGCGATAGGTCAGCAGCTCGGACCGGCTGATCGCGTGATCGCCGTCGCGGTCGTAGCGCGCGAACAGCCGCGAGAAATGGTCCTGCAACTCGGCCAGCGTCACCTCGCCGTCATTGTCGCGATCGACCTCATACGGGCTCGGCAAGGCGGCCCGGTCGCCCAGATAGCGGAGCGCCCAGTCGCCGAACGCGATATAGCGCAGCTTGCCGGTCTTGTTCGGATCGAACGCCGCCAGCGACGCAGCGACGCATTCCTCCAGCTCGTAGCGCTCGACCCTTGCGTCGCCGTCGCGGTCGCAGGCGGCGATCATCATCGCCACCGGCTCGACCACCATCGTCGCCGGGGTCTGCGGGGTGGCGGGCAGTGGCGCGCGGACGGTGATGTCGCCATCCTGCGGCGTATCTTGCACCGGGGCCGCGGCGAGCAGGAGCAACGCAAACGGAATCATTTGCGCTCCGTGGCAGAAGCCTGCGCGTATCGCCAGCGTCTTCGCCGTCAGCCCTCCATCGCGAACTTGGTATCCTCCAGCGCGAGATCGACCAGCGTCCGCATCGCCGCGGTCGCGCCGACCACATCCCCGGCCGCGATCATGTCATGCACGCGGACATGGTCGGGGATCGGATTGCGCGGCAGCGCCCGTGCGCGCTGCTTGAACTGCGTCGTCCAGTGGATCGCCGCGCCGATACTCGCGCTCAGCACCATCAGCGCATCGTTGCGCGTCGCGCGCAGCACCGCATTATGGAAGTCCTTGTCGGCCGCGCGCCCCGCCTCGGTCGCCAGCGTATGCCGCCGCATCGCCGCCAGCGCGTCCTTCATCGCCTTCAGGTCGTTGCGGTCACGCCGCTGCGCCGCCAGCCCCGCCGCCGCCGGCTCGACGATCGCGCGCAACTCGAACAGGGCTCTGACGAACTGCACGTCCGGCGCCCCCGCGAACGCCCAGGCGAGCACGTCGGGATCGAGCAGATTCCAGCGCTCGCGCGGCAGCACGCGCGTCCCCGCCTTGGGACGGCTCTCGACCAGCCCCTTGGCCGCGAGCACCTGCATCGCCTCGCGGTACGCGCTGCGCGACACGTCGAGCGCCTCGGAGAAGGCGACCTCGCCCGACAGCGTGTCGCCCGGCAGATACTCGCCCGAGACGATCGCGGTGCCCAGCTTGTGCGCGATCGCGCCGTGCAGCCGCCGTCCGGTGCCCCGCACCGACGCGCGCGCTGCCTCCTTCGCATCGCCCTCCCCCTGCGGCACGCCGCTCTCCCGATCCGCCATCACCGCTCCCTTGTGACCTGCTTTATCGCGCCGTGGCAAGCACGCGCCGCCCGGCAAATGGTCGTTGCAATGCTCGATACCCAAACCTAATGTCCGAGTAATGAGCAAAAACAGCGAGGTGGGCAATGCCCCGCCGCGCTTCTTTCGGGAGGATAGGATGAAGGCACGTCTGTTCGCTTATGCCGGAGCGCTGGCCATCGGGTGCGCGTCGCTCGCTCCCGCCACCGCGCAGGACGCCCCCGCCGTCACCGCCGAGTCGGCGACGCTGGCGGTGCGCGGCGACACGCCGGGCCCGGTCTACGACAAGCGCATCTTCACCCAGTTCGCCGAGCATCTCGGCAACGGCATCTACGGCGGGCTGTGGGTCGGCAACGACCGCAAGATCCCGAACACGCGCGGCTTCCGCAACGACGTGGTCGGCGCGCTGCGCGACCTCGGCACCCCCGTCATCCGCTGGCCGGGCGGCTGCTTCGCCGACGAATATCACTGGCGCGAGGGGATCGGCCCGAAGAACAAGCGTCCGATCAAGATCAACACGCACTGGGGCGGCGTCACCGAGCCGAACACCGTCGGCACGCACGAATTCTTCGATGTCACCGAACAGATCGGCGCCGACGTCTACATTTCCGGCAACGTCGGCAACGGCACGCCGCAGGAAATGGCCGAGTGGGTCGAGTACATCACCTCGCCGGCCGGCTCGCTGGCGGATGAGCGTGCGAAGAACGGCCGCAAGCAGCCGTGGAAGCTGCCGTATTTCGGCATCGGCAACGAATTGTGGGGCTGCGGCGGCAACATGAAGCCGGAATATGCCGCCGACGTGACGCGCCGCTACGCCACCTTCGTCAAGGCGCCCGCCAACACCCGGATCGAGAAGATCGCGTCCGGCGCGAACGGCGACGATTACAACTGGACCGAGGTGATGATGCGCGAGGCGGGCGACAAGCTCGACGGCCTCTCGCTCCATTATTACACCGTCCCCGGCGGCTGGGCGCCACGGGCGTCGGCGATCGACTTCGACGAAACGGGCTGGGCGGAAACGCTCGCCGGCACGTGGAAGATGGAAGAGCTGGTCACCAAGCACAGCGCGATCATGGACAAATACGATCCGCAGAAGAAAGTGTATCTGGCGGTCGACGAATGGGGCACCTGGTACGGTCAGGACCCGGGCACGCATCCGGGCTTCCTGCGCCAGCAGAACTCGCTGCGTGACGCGCTGGTCGCCGCGATCAACCTCAACATCTTCGCCAAGCACGCCGATCGCGTGAAGATGACCGCGATCGCGCAGATGGTGAACGTGCTGCAGGCGATGATCCTGACCGACGGCAACAAGATGGTGCTGACGCCCACCTATCATGTCTTTAAGATGTACAAGCCGTACATGGACGGCACGGTGCTGCCGATCGACATCAAGTCGCCGTGGTACAACAAGGACCAGTGGACGATCCCGGCGGTCAGCGCCTCGGCGGTCCGCGACAAGGCCGGGGTGACGCACGTCGCGCTCGCCAATGCCGATCCGAACCGCACGATCACCGTCACCACCACGCTGACCGGGGTCAACGCGTCGCGCGTCGGCGGCACGATCCTGACCGGACCGAAGGTCAATTCGCTCAACACCTTCGACCAGCCCAACACCGTCGTTCCGGCCGCCTTCAACGGCGCGCAGCTGAACGGTGGACAGCTCACCGTCACGCTGCCGGCCAAGTCGGTGGTCATGCTGGACCTCAACTGATGAACGACGATCTGGCGCTTCTGTCACGCCGCCTGTTCGTGGCCGGGGGCGCGGCGCTTGCCGCCGCCCCCGCGCTGGCCCGCACCCGCGCCGGGGCGGGCACCATCGTCAACCCGTTGGTCCGCCAGCGCGCCGACGCGCAGGTGTTCCGCCACACCGACGGCTGGTATTACATGACCGGCTCGGTGCCCGAATATGACCGGCTGGTGCTGCGCCGCGCGAAGACGATCGCGGGCCTCACCAACGCGACCGAAAAGGTGCTGTGGCGACACGAGAAGAGCGGCCCGCTCTCGGGCTTCCTGTGGGCGCCCGAGCTGCATCTGATCGACGGCAAGTGGATCATGTATTTCGCCGCCGGCCCCAGCGGCGGCGGCGCGGATGTGTTTCGGATCCGCACCCACGCCGTCGTCTGCGACGGCACCGATCCGATGACGGGCACGTGGACGGTGCTTGGGCAGCTCCAGACGCCGTGGGACAGCTTCAACCTCGATTCGACCAGCTTCGTCCACCGCGGCACCCGCTATCTCGCATGGGCGCAGCGCGAGGAGGGGATCGACACCAACTCGAACCTCTATCTCGCCCCGCTCGCCACCCCGCTGACCTTCGCGGCGAAGCCGGCGCGGCTGACGATCCCCAAACTGCCGTGGGAAATCCAGGGCTACAAGGTCGCGGAAGCGCCCGCGGTGCTGGCGCGCAACGGCCGGTTGTTCATGACCTATTCGGCGAGCGCCACCGACGCGCGCTACTGTCTGGGGATGCTCACCGCGCGCGACGACGCCGACATCATGGATCCGGCGGCGTGGACCAAATCGCCCGAGCCGGTGATGAAGACCTCGCGCGCGCACAAGATCTTCGGCCCCGGCCACAACAGCTTCACCGTCGACGAGCGCGGGCGCGACATGCTGGTGTTCCACGCGCGCGATTACGAGAAGATCGTCGGCGACCCGCTGTTCGATCCCAACCGTCACACCCGCGTCCAGCCGATCCGCTACGACACGGCCGGCGTCCCGCAATTCGACCCACCGGTCGCCAACGGCCCGCTGCCGCGCGGGGCGTAATCCGTTATCGCGCGGTGCGGTGCGATGCGATGCACGACGTCGCCACCCTCGCCCGTCATTGCGAGCGGAGCGAAGCAATCCAGAGCCGGACCAGGACGCCCTGGATTGCTTCGCTCCGCTCGCAATGACGACGCGGCTCCCCCGCGATCACGCGCTTAATTGTATGAGTATTGCAAATCGTTTCCGCCCTCCCGGCAGGAGCCCCGCCATGCGCACCTTTCTCCGCAGCACCAGCACGCTGCTCCTGCTCGCCACCGTCCCCGCCGCGACCGTCCCGCCGCCGCTGACCGGTAACCTGACTACCGTCCACGACCCGGCGATCATCGCCGACAACGGCACCTATTACCTCTTCGTCACCGGTCATGTGCGCAGCCGCGACGGGCTGATCCCGCTCCGCACCTCCACCGATCTCAAACACTGGACGCTGCGCGGCGCATCCTTCCCTGCACTCCCCACATGGGCGGACAAGCACGTCCCCGGCACCGCCGGCATGTGGGCACCCGACATCACCCACGTCGGCAGCGAATACCGCCTCTATTACTCGCTCTCGACCTTCGGGAAGAACCGCTCCGCAATCGGGCTCGCCACCGCGCGGAGGCTCGACCCCGCCGCACCCGCCGCCAATTGGGTCGACAAGGGCCCGGTCGTCGAATCCGCCACCGGCGGCGACTTCAACGCGATCGACCCGGCCGCCTTCACCGACGCCGAGGGCAAGCAATGGCTGGCGTTCGGCAGCTTCTGGAGCGGGATCAAGCTGATCGCGCTGGACCCCGCCACCGGGCTGCGGCTGCCGGGCACGCCGATGCACAGCCTCGCCCGACGCCCGTCACCCGGCGCGATCGAGGCGCCGTTCGTGATCCGTCACGGCCATTACTATTATCTGTTCGCCTCGTTCGACTTCTGCTGTCGCGGCGCGAAGAGCAGCTACAACACCGTCGTCGGCCGCGCGACCGCTCCGACCGGCCCGTATCTCGACCGCGCCGGGACGCCGATGCTCAAAGGCGGCGGCACCCCCGTGCTCGCCTCGGGACAGGGCACCGGCAGCCGCTACGTCGGGCGCGGCCACAATGCGATCCTGCAAGCGCCCGACGGCGACCGCATCGTCTACCATGCCTATGATACGCAGCGGAACGGCACCCCGACGCTACGCATCCAGCGGCTGATATGGGATCAGGAAGGCTGGCCCCACGCGGAATGAAAGCCCCTCCCCTTGAGGGGAGGGGTTGGGGTGGGGGACTCACGAGCGCAACCCTCTGTGAGACCCCGCCCCACCCCAGCCCCTCCCCTGAAGGGGAGGGGAGCAAGCCTCAGAAACTCGCCGCGCCATAAACGCGCGACACATCCTCGCCCCACGCGCCGTGGTACAGGTCGAGCAGCCGCTCCGCCGGCACCTTCCCCGATCGCACGATCTCGCGCAACGGCTCGAGGAACCCTGTTTCATCCTCGCCCGCCGCGCTGACCCGCGCGCGCGCCTTCAACCCGCCATGCGCGATGTCGAGCACCGCCCCGGCGATGTCGCGCAGCTGCCCGCCACCGGGGATCGGCGCCGCCAGCCCCAGCTTCGGGACCGCGTCGCGCAGCGCCTGCCGCTCGTCGAGCGTCCAGTGCTTGACGAGATCCCACGCCGCATCCAGCGCGACGCCATCGTACAGCAGCCCGACCCAGAAGGCCGGCAGCGCGCAGATCCGGTTCCACGGCCCGCCATCCGCCCCGCGCATCTCGAGGAAGGTCTTGAGCCGCACCTCGGGGAAGGCGGTCGACAGGTGATCGTCCCAGTCGCTGATCGTCGGCTTCTCGCCCGGCAGCACCGACAGCTCGCCGCGCAGGAAGTCGCGGAAGCTCAGCCCCGCTGCATCGATGTAGCGCCCCTCGCGGTAGACGAAGTACATCGGCACATCGAGCATATACTCGGCATAGCGCTCGTAACCGAAGCCGTCCTCGAACACGAACGGCAGCATCCCGGTCCGCGCCGGGTCGGTGTCCGACCAGATGTGGCTGCGATAGCTAAGGAATCCGTTGGGCTTGCCTTCGGTGAACGGCGAATTGGCGAACAGCGCGGTGGCGAGCGGTTGCAGTGCCAGTCCGACACGGAACTTCTTCACCATATCGGCTTCGCTGGCGTAGTCGAGGTTCACCTGGATCGTGCAGGTGCGCAGCATCATGTCGAGCCCCATCGTGCCGACGCGCGGCATGTGGCGCAGCATGATCGCATAGCGACCCTTGGGCATGATCGGCAGCTCGGCGCGCGTCTTGTCGGGCCACATGCCCAACCCGAGAAAGCCGATCCCCAGCTTCTCGCCCGCCGCCTTCACCTGCGCCAGATGCCGCCCGGTCTCCGCGCAGGTCTGGTGCAGGTTCTCCAGCGGCGCGCCCGACAGCTCGAACTGCCCGGCGGGCTCCAGACTGATCGACCCGTCCGCGCCGCTCAGCGCGATGACGTTGCCGCCTTCGGTGACCGGCCGCCAGCCATGCTGCTCCAGCTCGCCGAGCAGCGCACGGATGCCGCCCGCCTCGTCATAGGACGGCGCGTGATGGTCGTCCGTGGCATAGACGAACTTCTCATGCTCGGTGCCGATCCGCCAGCGCGCCGCGGGCTTCTCGCCACTGGCGAAGCGCGCGATCAATGCGTCGCGCGTTTCGATGGTCGCTGCCGGCGCGTCCGAAACCGTCTTGGTCGTCATGGCCGCGCCTTACGCCGCGATGAACACCGGCGCTAGAGCGGATCGGGTTGCGATGGGTAAAGCCGGGTCACCAGTCGCCAGCGACCGCCATCCACACCGCGACCGCCGCCGCCGCCGCCGTATCGGCGCGCAGGATCCGCGGCCCGAGCGCGATACCCACCGCCGCCGGGTGCGCGCGGATCGCGGCGCGTTCCTCGTCGTCGAACCCGCCTTCCGGCCCGATCAGGATCGCCGCCGGCCCGCGCCGCGCCTGCATCGCCGCCACCGCCGGCGCGCCGCCCAGCTCGTCCGCGAAGAACAGCGCGCGCTCCGCCGGCCAGTCGCGCAACAAGGCCGGCAGCTTCACCATCTCCGCCACCTCCGGCACCGCGGTCCGCCCGCATTGCTCGGCCGCCTCGATCATATGCGCGCGCAGCCGCTCGGTATTGGGCTTGTCGACCACGGTCCGCCGCGTCACCACCGGCACCAGCCGGGCGACACCCAGCTCGCATGCCTTCTCCGCCATCCAGTCGACACGCCCCTTCTTGAGCGGCGCGGCGACCAGCCACAGGTCGGGCACCGCCTCGCGCTCGCGCAGCCGCTCGGTCACGTCGAGCGTCAGGTCACGCTTGCCGACCGCGCTCGCCACCGCGAGCCACTCGCCGCTGGCATCGTCGAACAATTTGACCGGATCGCCCGGCTTGGTGCGCATCACCGACACCAGATAATGCGCCTGCGGCCCCGACAGCGACAACGGCCCGGGCGCGAGCGCCGTCTCGACGAACAACCGCGGCGTCGAGCGCGGCGGCCAGGCGGGCACCGCCCCCATCATTTCTTCCTTCCCCGTCCGATCAACAGGCGCGCGATCAGGAACATCAGCGCCCCCGCCAGCGCGACGACCAGCACCACGCCCGTCACCACCCCGGCGACGCGCAGGATGGCATAGAACAGCGCCTCGAAAAACCGGCCGATCGCGACCGACAGATGGATCACTTCGCCGAAACGCGCGTCCAGCGCTGCTCCTTGCACCCGAAGCCCGCGAACAGACATCCCTGCGCGATGAGCGTGTTGCGCCCGTCGAGCTGCAACGTGCCGTCGACCTCGCGCCCGATATCGGGGACGAACACCGTCCCCGCCCATGTCCCGTCGCCATTCTGCTCGAACCCGCGGAACAGCGACGTGCCGACCAGCCGCTCGGTCCCGCCCGCCGCGGCATCGTCCTTGGCCTTGTCGCTCGCCGACACCACGGTGCCGCACATCCCCGGCTCGCCGCGACACGGCGCGACGCGGATTCGAACGCTATCCCCGGCATTGCGCCACGTTCCCGCCAGCGGATCGGCGGCGGTGGCGGCGAGCAGGGCGAGAAGGGTCAACATACGCACGATCCTTACGAAACCGGTCGCGTCATATGTAGGCCCGGTTGACGGTGGCGTGAACCGGTCACCCACATACTTCCGTCACGCCGCCCGGCGACGTTCAAGGCGGGCAAGCCACTGCCCCCGCCCCCACCCGTCATCCCGGACCTGATCCGGGATCCCGCTTTTTCTTTACGCCGTTCGCCAAGAACAAGAAGAAGCGGGGCCCCGGATCAGGTCCGGGGCGACGGACGGGAGGGGCGGAAGTGAAAAGGACTCGCCGTCCGCAGCACGATAGCCGCTGACGCCCGCCCCATCCCCCGCTATTCGGTGCGACGTGACCGACATCGTTCCCGACACCCAGCACCGCGGCCTGCTGTCGCTCCTGCCGCCGCGCGCGCGGCTGTTCGCGTCGCTGGCGCGCTTCGACCGGCCGATCGGCTGGTGGCTGCTGTTCTGGCCCGGCGCGTGGGGTGTCGCGCTCGCGGGCGGCGTCAGCGAGCGCTGGCCGCTGCTCCTGTGGCTGCTGCTCGGCAGCATCGCGATGCGCGGCGCGGGGTGCGTGTACAACGACATCGTCGACCGCGATCTCGACGCCAGCGTCGCGCGCACCCGCACGCGCCCGCTCGCCAGCGGCGCGGTGTCGGCGAAGGCGGCATGGGCGTTCCTGCTCGCGCTCTGCCTGATCGGGCTGGTCGTGCTGGTCCAGCTGCATCTGCCCGCCGCGCTCGTCTCGCTCGCCGCGATCGCGCCGGTCGCCGCCTATCCGTTCATGAAGCGCATCACCTGGTGGCCGCAGGCATGGCTGGGGCTGGTCTTTTCATGGGCGGCGCTGGTCGGCTGGACCGAGACATGGGGCGCGCTCACCCTGCCCGGCGTGACGCTCTATGCGGGCACGATCTTCTGGGTGGTCGGCTACGACACGATCTATGCGTTGCAAGACCGCGAGGACGACGCACTCGTCGGCATCCGCTCCTCGGCGCTCGCGCTCGGTCGCCACGTCCGCGCCGGGGTCACCGCCTGCTACGCGCTCGCGCTCGCGCTCTGGGCGGCGGCCTTGTGGCAGGTCCGCGCCGACCCGCTGATCCTCGCCGCGCTCGCCCCGCTCGCGCTCCACCTGTTCTGGCAGGTCGCGACGTTGCGCGACGACGACGGCAACGCCGCGCTGGACCGCTTCCGCAGCAACCGCACCGCCGGGCTGCTAATGTTCCTCGCCTGCGTCGTCGTCGGCACGCGCATCCAATAACGCCGCCGCGACGTTCTCCGCGATATGGCATCCGCAACCTTTCGCCCCTAAGTCGGTCCGATGCTCACGCCCTCCCAAGCGCAGGACCGCGCCCACGACATCGTCCGCCGCGCCACCGCCGCCGGGGCCGATGCGGCCGACGCGGTCTTCGCCGCCAACGCCTCGACCGAGGTATCGGTGCGGCTCGGCAAGCTCGAGGATGTCGGCCGCTCGGAGGGCGAGGACCTCGGCCTGCGCGTCTTCGTCGGGCAGCGCTCGGCGAGCGTCTCGACCTCCGACCTCTCGACCGCCGCGATGGACGCTTTGGTCGAACGCGCCGTGGCGATGGCCCGCGAAGCCCCCGAAGACCGCTGGGCCGGGCTCGCCCCGCAGGAGCGGCTGCTCCACGGCGCACCGCCCGCGCTCGACCTCGCCGACCGCCACGCCTGCACCCCCGAACAGCTCCGCACCGCCGCGCAACGCGCCGAGGACGCCGCGCGCGCCGTCGAAGGCGTCACCAACAGCGAGGGCGGCGGCGCATCGGCATCGCAGAGCGTCTGGGCACTCGCCACCAGCCACGGCTTCGTGGGCAGCTACGCCACCACCGGCTTCAGCCTCTCGGCGAGCGTGATCGCGGGCGAGGGCAGCGCGATGCAGCGCGACTATGCCTTCCACTCGGCGCGCCACCTCGCGCACCTCGACACCCCCGAGGCGATCGGACAGCTCGCCGGCGAGCGCGCGGTCGCGCGGCTCGATCCGGGCGTGGCGCGCAGCGGCACGATGCCGATCGTCTTCGATCCGCGCGTCGGTTCCAGCCTGCTCGGGCATCTCAGCGGCGCGATCACCGGCGGCGCGATCACCCGCCGCACCAGCTTCCTGCTCGACTCGCTCGGCACCGAGGTCTTCGCGCCCGGCGTGACGATCCGCGACGATCCGCACCGCCCGCACGGCTTGCGCTCGCGTCCGTTCGATGGCGAGGGGCTGCCGGTCTCGCCGCTCGCGATCGTCGAGAACGGCGTGCTCGAAAGCTGGCTGCTCGACAGCGCCTCGGCGCGGCAATTGGGGCTGGAGCCGACCGGCCATGCCGCGCGTGGCATCGCTGGCGCGCCGGGCGTGTCGACCAGCAACCTCTATATGGAACCGGGCAAAATGCCGGTCGCGACGCTGATCGAGGATATCGAGGACGGCATCTACGTCACCGAGCTGATCGGTCAGGGCGTCAACCCCGTCACCGGCGACTATAGCCGCGGTGCGGCCGGCTTCGCGATCCGCGGCGGCGAGATCGTCGCGCCGGTCGCCGGCTTCACGATCGCGGGCAATCTGCTCGCCATGTACCGTGCGCTCACCCCCGCCAACGACCTCGTGTTCCGGCAGGGCGTCAACGTGCCGACGCTGCGGATCGACGGGATGACGGTCGCCGGTGGCTGACCCCGCCGCTCCTGCTCTCGCTCCCGACCCCGGTCTGGTCGCAGCGGTCGCCGCGGTCGCGCGCGACGCCGGGCAGATGGCGCTTGCGCGCTGGCGCACCGATTTCGCGCGCTGGGAAAAGTCGGAAGGCAGCCCGGTGTGCGAGGTCGACCTCGACGTCGACCGGATGCTCCGCGCGCGGCTCGGCGCGCTGCTCCCCGACGCCGGTTGGCTGTCGGAGGAAACCGCCGACAATGCCGATCGGCTCGCGTGCCGCCGCGTCTGGGTGGTCGATCCGATCGACGGCACCCGCGACTATATCCGCGGGCGCACCGGCTGGTGCGTGTCGATCGCGCTGGTCGAGGACGGTCGCCCGGTGATCGGCGTGCTCGACGCTCCCGCGCGCGAGGAAGTGTGGTGCGCCACCGCCCCCGGCGGCGCGACCCGCAACGGCGCGCGCGTCACCGCCGGCGGACGGCTGACCCTGCCGGGCGCGCGCGTCCCCGTCGACGCGCTCCCCAAGGTCGACCGCGACCTGACCGCGGTCGAGAAACCGAACTCGATCGCCTTGCGCGTCGCGATGGTCGCCGCCGACCATGCCGATCTGGTCGCGACGCTGCGCTGGGGCAACGAATGGGACATCGCCGCCGCGGTGCTGGTGGCGAGCGCGGCCGGCGCCTCGGTCAGCGACGCGGTCGGCGCGCCGCTGGTCTTCAACAAGCCCGACCCGCGCGCCTATGGCGTACTCGTCAGCACCGCCGGCATCCACGACGCCGCCATCCTCCGCCTCGCCGACCGCGTGAAGGCGGCGCTGGGCTGACGCCTTCTGCCGTCATCCCGGACTTGATCCGGGATCCCGCTTCTCGCCGAAGCCACCACCCCGGCGAACGCCGGGGCCCAGTTGGGAAGGCCGACGACACGAAGCGCGACTTGCATCATCAGCGTTCCCCACCTGGGCCCCGGCCTCCGCCGGGGCGTTGAAATGGGGGCAGTGACGGGTCAGTGGCGAGGCTCCACCCTACATCAACAACCGCACACCGACGATCAGCAGCACCACCGCCAATGCCGGCGTCACCACGCGCTCAGGCAGCCGGTCGGTCAGCCGCGCGCCAAGGATCACCCCCGGCACCGACCCCAGCAACAACGACCCCAGCAACGGCAGGTTGATGTTCCCGATCACCGCATGACCGATCCCGCCGATCAGCGCGACCGGCACCGCGTGCAGAATATCCGTCCCCACCAGCCGCTTGGCGTTCAACCGGAACGGATAGAGCATCAGCAACAGCGTCGCCCCCAACGCCCCCGCCCCCACCGACGTCAGCGTGATCAGCGTCCCCAGCAACGCCCCCGCCGCCGCGGTCAGCAACGGCTGCCAGCGCAGCAGCGCCTCGGTCCGCGCGCCCTCGGCCCGCGCGAACCGCCGCGCCAGTGTCGCGCGGAACGGCGTCAGCAGCGCGGAGATCACCAGCGTCACCCCCAGCACGCGCACGATCAGCCCGTTGCTCTCGGCCTTATGGCCATGGCTCGACAGCCACCAGAGCGTGATCGCCACCGCCGGCAGGCTCCCCCAGCACAGCCGCCGCACGATCGCCCAGTCGGCGTTGTTCTGACGGTGGTGCATCGTCCCGCCGACGATCTTGGTGATCGCCGCGAACCACAGATCGGTCCCGACCGCGGTCGTCGGCGCGACCCCGAACAGCAGGATCAGCAGCGGCGACATCAGGGATCCGCCGCCGACGCCGGTCAGCCCGACGATCGTACCGACCAGAAATCCGGCCAGCGTGCTCAATAGGTCCAAAGCGGTTTGCCCCCGTTCATCGCCGTTACCTGCGACGCGCCGCCCGATGCGGCAAGCGCAGAAAAGCTTGGGGCGACCAAGCCGATCCCGCCATCACCCCTGTTGAGTCGTCACCCCGGCGAAGGCCGGGGCCCAGTTGGGAAAGCCAGCGCGAGGAAGCGCGACGCGCATCAGGCACATTTCTACGATGCCGGATCATGCCCCAGCGCCGCCGCGAGAATCGCCGCGATCCGCGCCGCCGCCCGACCATCACCATAACAATGCCGCACCACGGCTGTCGCGCCGAGCGCCGCCGGATCGTCGAGCAAGCCGCGCACCGCGGCAACGATCCGGGCCGGGTCGATGCCGACGATGTGCGCCGCACCCGCCACGACGCCCTCGCGCCGCTCGGTGACGTCGCGCAGCACCAGCACCGGCACGCCCAGCGCAGGCGCTTCTTCCTGCACGCCGCCCGAGTCGGTCAGGATCAGCGTGCTTGCTGCCATCAACCGCACGAAGGCGGGATAGTCCAACGCCGGGACCAGCACGACCCGCTCACAGCCGAACAGCTGCGCCGACAACGGCTCTGCGACCGCCGGGTTGGGATGCAGCGGCACGACGATGCCGATGTCGTCCCGCTTCGCCAGCCGCGCGATGGCTTCTGCTATTCCCGCCAGCGGCGCGCCAAGGTTCTCACGCCGATGCACCGTGACGGTCACGATACGCTTGCCGGCAAAGCGCGCCAGCACCGGGTCGACCGCGGCGGTCAACGTCGGCGCCGCCGCGATCCGCGCGCGGATCGCGCACAACGCATCCGTGACCGTGTTACCGGTCAGGTGGATCGCCGCCGCCGGGACGTTCTCCGCGCGCAACGCCGCCACCGCCGCGGCGGTCGGCGCGAAATGCAGGTCCGCCAACACCCCCGCCACCCGCCGGCTGCCTTCCTCGGGCCATGGCGCGGACAGGTCGCCGCTGCGCAACCCCGCCTCGACATGCGCAATCGGAATCCCGCGCAGGTGCGCCGACAGCGTGGTCGCGAGCGTCGTCAGCGTGTCGCCATGCACCACCACCCGCGTCGGGCGTTCGCGCTCGAGCACCTTGCCGATCGCGGCCAGCATCGCCGCCAATCTCGCGTCGAGGGTCGCGCCCGCATGCATCGGCGACAGGTTTACGTCGGCGCTGATCCCGAATGCGCCCAGCGCCTGATCCAGCAACTCGCGATGCTGTCCCGTGACCAGCACCCGCGTGTCGATACGGGGGTATTTTCGCATCGCTTCGATCACCGGGGCCATCTTTATCGCTTCCGGGCGGGTCCCGAAGACGATGAGCAGGCGGGGCCGATGCAACGCGCGAACGCTCCCAGGGGTTGTTGCGCCAGCGGAACCTGACGCATGGTCGGGTGATTAAGCGGCCAGCGAGGGAGTTTGCAATGCGACTGGTGATGATCGGCCTCGGCCGGATGGGCGGCAACATGGCACGCCGCCTGATGAAGGCCGGGCACGAGGTCGTCGCCTTCGATCGCGACGCACAAGCCGTTGAGAAGCTTGTCGAACATGGCGCTATCGCCGCCACGTCGGTCGACGATGCGCGTGCCAGGGCGGGCAGCCCAGCGATCTGGTGGGTGATGCTCCCGCATGGCGAGATCACCGACGGCATGGTCGACCAGATCGCGGCCGGCGGCGGCGCGGGCGACGTGGTGATCGATGGCGGCAACAGCTTCTACAAGGACGATATTCGCCGCGCAAAGGCGCTTGCCGACAAGGGCATCCACTATGTCGACGTCGGCACCTCGGGCGGCGTCTGGGGGCTGGAACGCGGCTATTGTATGATGATCGGCGGACCGAAGGACGTCGTCAAAGATCTTGACCCGATTTTCGCTGCCCTCGCCCCCGGAATGGGTAACATTCCGCGCACCGTCGGCCGCAAGGACGGCACCGATCCCCGTGCGGAGAACGGCTATATTCACGCCGGCCCGGCCGGTGCGGGCCATTTCGTGAAGATGGTCCACAACGGGATCGAGTACGGACTAATGCAGGCCTATGCCGAGGGCTTCGACATCCTGAAGGGCAAGGCGTCCGAAAAACTGCCCGAAGATCAGCGCTATGACATCGACCTCGCCGATGTTGCGGAGGTGTGGCGACGCGGCAGCGTGATCTCGTCGTGGCTGCTCGACCTCACCGCCGACGCGCTGACCGCCGACGGCAAGCTGGAGAAGTTCAGCGGCAACGTCGCCGATTCGGGCGAGGGACAGTGGACGATCGAGGCGGCGATGGAGGAGGCGGTGCCTGCCAACGTCCTCACCACTGCGCTCTTCGCACGCTATCGCAGCCGCGTCGAACATACCTTTGGCGAGAAGGTGTTGTCGGCGATGCGCTTCGGCTTCGGCGGCCATGTCGAGATGCCGCAATAATGCCGATCCGCCTGTTGGTGTCGGATCTCGACGGCACGTTGGTCGACAAAGACAAGAACCTCACCCCCGCCACGATCGCCGCGGTCGAGCGGCTGCGCGCGGCCGGGGTCGGGTTCACGGTCATCAGCGCGCGCCCGATGTCGGGGATTCGCCCGCTGCTCGAACCGCTTGGTCTCGACGGCGATGTCGCGGCGTTCAACGGCGGGATCGTCTTCCGCCACGACGGCACGATCGTCAGCCACGTCACGATCCCCGCTGAAATAGCGCGCGGCGTCATGGCGATGGCCGATGGCGTCGACACCTGGGTCTTCGCGGACGATCGATGGTATGCCAGCAACGGTGACGGCCCGCACACGCAGAGCGAACGCCGCAGCAGCGCACAGGAGCCGGTGGTGGTCGCCGCCTTCGACGACCTGCTCGACCGTGCCGACAAGATCACCTTCGTCAGCGACGACGAAGCCGCGCTCCACGCGCTCTACGAACGCGTCCACGCCCGCTACGGCAAGGACGCGACCGTCGCGCAGTCGCAGACCTATTATCTCGACGTCACCGCGCTGTCCGCGAACAAGGGCGACGGCATCGCCGCACTCGCCCGTGCGCTGGACGTCGATCTCGCCGATACCGCCGCGATCGGCGATCAGGCCAACGATCTGCCGATGCTGGCGCGCGCCGGCCTGTCGATCGCGATGGGCAACGCGCCCAATGCGGTAAAGGCCAAGGCGCACACCACCACTCGCGCCAACGACGAAGATGGCGTAGCGCACGCCATCGACACGATTATCCTGCGCACCGGAGATACCGAATGAAGAAGCTCGTCGCCTTCGACCTCGACGGCACGCTCGCGCTCAGCAAGCAACCGCTGAAGGACGATATGGGCGAGACGCTGGCCGATCTGCTGACGGTCGCCGATGTCGCGGTGATCTCGGGCGGCGACTGGCCGCAGTTCGAGAAGCAGGTCGCCAGCCGCTTGCCGGCGCGCGCCGACCGGTCGCGGCTGTGGCTGATGCCGACCACCGGCACCAAGCTGTATGTCCACAAGGACGGCGCGTGGCGGACGGTCTATGCCGAGCTGTTCGACGATGCCGAGAAGCAGAAGATCATCACCGCTTTCGGTGAATCGCTCGAGGCGACCGGATTCGTCCCAGAACGGACCTGGGGCGAGCGGATCGAGGATCGCGGCAGCCAGATCACCTTCTCCGCGCTCGGGCAGGAAGCGCCGATCGAGGCCAAGGAACATTGGGATCCCGACTTCGCCAAGCGCAAGGTGATCCAGGCCGATCTGCGCCAGCGCCTGCCGGGGCTGGCGATCAACATGGGCGGCGCGACCTCGATCGACATCACCCGTGAGGGCGTCGACAAGGGTTATGGCCTGCGCAAGCTCGCCGCGGAGAGCGGGTTCGACCTGTCGGAGATGCTGTTCATCGGCGATGCGATCTTCCCGGGCGGCAACGATTATCCCGCGCACGAAGCCGGAGTCGACTGCGTCCGCGTCCGCGATCCGCAGGAAACCATCAGCGTCGTGACTGCGATCGTCGCCTGCCAGAAGTAACCCGGTGATCGACGTCCCGGGGCTGTACGCCCGCTTCATCAACTGGATCGGCGACGGCACCGGGACCACGGACACGGTCCTGCACATCCACGCCGGCATGGCGGTGCTGATGATCGCTCGAATCGTCACGCGCCGCTCGCTCGGCACGTTCATCCCGCTGTCGGTGGTGATCTTGGCCGAGCTGGCGAACGAGGTGCTCGATCGGCTCCATTATCACAGCTGGCGGTGGTGGGACACGATCCCCGACGTCATCAACACGCTGTTCTGGCCGACCGTGATCTGCCTCGCGGTGCGGCTGCGACCGATGCGTCCGGTGCGGCGGCGCTGACGCCGCGTCCGTCTAGCGCGCGGTGAGCAGCGTAACGGGACCGCCGTCGAACCGCGCCGCGGTCAGCACGCCCGTGGCGTAGGCACCGCTGTCGAGGCAGATCCGCCCCGGTGCGCCATAAGCTTCCTCGTGCGGCGTATGGCCATGAACGATCAGCAGTTCGCTATCGACCGGCGCGCCGAGGAAATCCTCGCGGATATACAGGATGTCCTTCATCCGCTGCCTTTCCAGCGGCACGCCCGCGCGCAGGCCGGCATGGACGAAGATCAGCCCGCCCTGAACGATATAATGTTCGAGCCCGCGCAACCACGCATCGTGCGCTGCGGGCACCGCCGCGCGCAGGTGCTCGCGCGTCGCCTCCCACCCTTCGACGGTGTCCGGCATCGCGACGCCATAGGAGGCAAGCGTCGCCGCGCCACCGTGCCGGCCCCAGCTCTGGCCGCTGCTGCGCGCGTCGAGGAACGCGATCATCGCATCCTCATGATTGCCGAGCACTGCACGCCATTCGATCGTCTCGTCCTCGCGCAGCGTGAGGATGCGATCGATCGTCTGCGCGGCGTGCGGCCCACGGTCGACGTAATCGCCGAGCAGCACCACCATCGGCCTGTCCCGATAACCGCCCGGATGCGCGGCGATATCGTCGCGGATGCCGCCGATGAGCTTGTCGAGCAGATCGACGCGCCCGTGCAGGTCGCCGATCGCGTAGATCAACCGTCCGTTGGTGTCGGGCGTGCCGAGCACCCGCAGCAGCGCCGCGCCGGTCAGATCGCCGACGGCGAGCGGCTCTGGCCACGGCATATGCCCGGGCGAGGCGGGGATGTCGGGCTGCTCGGGTCGACGGGGCGGCGGTTCGTCGGGCGAAACGCGCAGCAGCGTCCCGAACAGCACCAGCGACAGCACGTTGTGCGCGGTCAGCAACGTACCCTCGAACGAATACCACACCAATAGCACGAACGCGAACGCCCGCTCCGGCGCGCGCCGGAACAGGCAATAGCCGACCCACGCATAGAAGACGATCGCGGACAGCAATCCATATTCGATCGCCACCTTGGTGAAGGGCCACCAGATGAAGTTGCGGCCTTTCTCGATCTGCCCCGCGCCGATCCCGGCGATCACGCCGCGCGGATCGTGCAGGAAGGCCATCATCCGGTCGAGCGGCAGGATGAAGCGCATGTTCGCGCTGGTCCCGTTGCGCTTGTATTCGTCCATCCGCGAGCTGACGATATCGAACCAGCCCAGCCGGAACGCGACGAAGCAGACCACCAGCAGGATCGCGATCATCATCACCGCGTCGCGGATCCGCATCCGGCCGAGCAGCACCGGCAGCGTCAGCGCGAGCAGCAGCGCCCCCGTCCCGGCCAGCGTCAGCAACAACCCGCTCGCCAAAACGATCAGGCGGACCGGCCGTCGATACAATACCAGCTCCGCCGCCACGGCCACCGCGATGAATTGCGACAGCACCGACACTTCGAGGAAGACCACCGCATTGGGCTTCATGAAGGCGGAGCCATAGATGATCGGCTGGATGTAATTGTAATCCGGGATCAGCCACGCCGTCGGCACCAGCCGGTCGAGGTTCGGCCACGATCGCCACGACAGCAGGAGCTGGATCAGGTGCTGCGCCAGCAGCACCCCGACGCACCCGAGCATCAGCGAGATGAACAGGTTCATGCAGCGCCGATATTGCGCGGCGCTCGTTTCATAGTGGACCGTCAACGGCGCATAGAGCGCGGCGAACAGCAGCAGGCTCGACGCGCTGTAGCGTGGCGCGAGGAAGAAGGTCGAGAAGGCCGCGACGAGGAAGGCGAGCAGGAATCCGGCGAGCCGCACCGGATCGAACCGCGGCCGGATCAGGATCGGCGCCAGCGCGATCGCCGCGACGAACAGCGGCAGCGCCAGCGGCACGAACCCGCCGCCGCGGAGCGGCCAGGCGATCTTCTGGAGGACGATGGTGCAGACCAGCCCGATCGCGAAGACCGCCTGCACCACCTTGTCGTCGAACGATGCGGGCGCCGCGGGAGCGGGCGTGCGCACGTCGCTTCCGTTCACCGGACCGGTGTCGAGCGTCAGGGCTAGGGCCATAAGAGCATGCGTCCCCCGGTCATGACGTAGCGGCAGAGCGACGCTCCGGCGATCCGTCATCGCCGCATCGCTAGAGCGTCGCGCTCCCGCCGCCAACCGCGACCCATGCTGGTAATGGCCCGCAATGGGGGCTGTCCTACATGCCCGACTCGAACATAAAGGGAACGTTCTCGACGATGGAGGACGATGACATGCCCGACAAGTTCCAGAACAGCACCGACAGCGCCGCCGCCCCTTCGACCGCGCCCTACGCCATCCAGCCTGACGACCTCGCGCCGCTCCCCAACGTCCCGCGCGGCATCTATGTCGGGGGCGGCGGCACGATCGTGCTGCGCGGGGTCGAGGGGACCGAGGACGTCACCTACCGCAACCTTCCCGATGCCAGCTACGTCGCGGTGCGCGCGCTGTACGTCCGTGCGACCGGCACCACGGCCACCAACCTGATCGCGGAGGCCTGACATGACGCGCACTTCGGGATCGATCGGCGGCGCGGTCACCGCGGCCGCTCTCGCACGCGTCGGCGCGCCCGTACCGGCGGTGGAGGCCGCCTCGGCCACCGCGCTCCTCGGATGGGCGGCGGCGCGGGGCCGGCTGCGCAGCGGGTTGGCCGATGTCGCGCGGATCGCCTTCGTCGGCGACAGCAAGACGATGGGCGCCGGCGCGGGAAGCGGCACCAACTTCACCGCTGGCGCGTTCGCGCGGTCGAGGCCCGCGCGGGTCGCGGCGTTGCTGGCCACCGCCGGACTGCCGGTACGTACCGACACGTTCTTCGGCTGCGCGGGGATGGGCAACATCGCCGACCTGCTCGCCTACGATCCGCGTCGCAGCGGCTTCCTGAACTGGAACGGCGGCAACAATTCGCTGGGCGGCGCGACGATGAGCACCGGCAACACCAACCCGGCGCAATTTCAGCCCTCCGGCGTCGTCGATCGCTGCTCGGTCTTCATCCGCAACGGCAGCGACCGGCCGGCGTTCACGGTGACCAAGGGCAATGAAAGCATCACGCTGACTCCCAGCGGCGCGAGCGGCGGGTTCGCGAGGCTGGAGGTGAGCTTCACGACCCGCGATGCCGCCCCGATCGTGGTCGCGCGCGGCGGCACCACCGGCAACCTTCAGCTCGTCGGTATGGTGGCGTGGGACAGTTCGCGGCCGGGCATCGAGATCGCCAATCTCGGCGTCTTCGGGGCGGTGACCGGCTTCTACACGGACACGACCTTCGCCTACTCGCCGGCGGCGGCGCTTGCGACCTACGCGCCGCATCTCACGATCGTCAATCTGGGTACCAACGACAGCGCGCAGGGCCTGCCGATGGCGACGTGGCTCGCGAACATCCGCACGATCGTCCAGCAGGTGCGCTCGAGCGGCAGCGTTATCCTGACGTGGCCGGCGGTTGGCGGGGTCAGCCCGGCGGCGGGCAACGACGCGAACCGCAGCCTGTGGCGCGCGGCATTGCGTATCTTCGCGTTCGAGAACGGCTGTCTGTTCATCGATGAGGAGGCGCTGCTCGGCGGCCGCGCCGCAGCGCTGGCGAGCGGCGCCTTCGCCGACAGCCTCCATGAAACCGCCTGGGCCTATGACGTGGAGGCTGCGGCGATCGCGCGCGCGATCCTCTGAGGCACGGCCGATCCGGCCCCGCCGCGGTGGCGGCGGGGCCGTTACGCTTGCTCCGACGCCGCGGCATGCTACGCCTTGCCGCCCAGCGTTGAGGAGACAGCGTGCGCGCCGATGCCAGCGACCTGACCGCCCCGCCTGCGCCGGCCGACGTGTGCATCGTCGGGTCGGGCGCTGCCGGGCTGACGCTCGCCGCACGATGCGCTGCGCTGGGGATGGCGGTGCTGGTGCTCGAGGCCGGCGGAGCGAAAGCCGAACCCGCGGTGCAGGATGCCTATGCCGGGCACGTCGCCGATCCGCGCGTCCACTGGCCGCTCGACACCTATCGCGTCCGCGCGCTGGGTGGCACCACCGCCTTGTGGGGCGGGCGCGCAATCCCGTTCGATCCGATCGATTTCGAACCCCGCCCGTGGGTCGCCCACTCGGGCTGGCCGATCGGCTATCAGGAGGTCGCGCGTTACTATCCTGCCGCGATGGCGGCGGCGGAGGCGGGCGCGTTCGACCACACGCCCTCCGCGCCGATCGTCCCGGGGCTCGATGGCGCGTGGCTGCACACCACGATCGAGCGCTTCAGCCGCCCCACCAACTTCTGGACGCGCTACGGCCGGCAACTGACCGCCGCCGCCAACGTCCGCGTCGTTACGCACGCGCCCGTCACCGCGATCCGGCTCGCAGCGGACGGCAACAGCGTCGACCATCTCGCCGTGCGCACGCCGGCCGGCGCAGACTGGCAGGTTCGCGCGAACGCTTACGTGCTGGCGGCGGGCGGGCTGGAGAGCACGCGGTTGCTGCTCGCCGCCGACGACGTGCTGCCCGCCGGCCCCGGCAACGCGGGCGGCTGGCTGGGGCGCGGCTATATGTGCCACCTCGCCGCAACCTTCGGCATGGCGCATTTCATCGGCGACCCCGGGACGATCGGCTTCGATTACGAGCGTGATGCGGAGGGGATCTACATCCGCCGCCGGCTCGCCCCCACGCCCGCGGCACAGCGCGCGCGGCACTTGCTCAACAGTAGCGTGCGCCTCCACATCCGCGACGCCAACGATCCCGCGCACGGCGATCCCGTGCTGTCGCTGATGTTCCTGGCCGCCTTCGCGGTGAAATATGAATACAGCCGTGGCGCGCGCGAGGCGGACCGCTCGCTCGGCCGCTGTCTGCGCCATGTCGGCAATATCGCGCGTCACCCGGTGCGATTGTTCGACTTCGCGCGCACATGGGGGATGAAGCGCTATCTGGCGACGCGGCGGATTCCGTCGATCGCGCTGCCGTCGCACGACAATCGTTACCCATTGGAGTTCGTCAGCGAGCAATCGCCCAATTGGGACAGCCGCATCGCCTTGTCCGCCGAGCGTGATGCGCTGGGGATGCGCCGCCTCCACGTCGACTGGCGCGTCGCCCCCGCCGACTTCGACTCGGCGCGCGCCACCTATCGGCTGATCCGCGACGAATTGGCGCGTACCGGCACCGGGTCGCTCGACTATGACGAGGCGGCCTTGGAGGAAGCGCTGCTCGATGCGGCCGCCTATGGCGGGCATCACAGCGGCACGACGCGGATGTCGGCCAACCCCCGCGATGGCGTCGTCGATCGCGACTGCCGGGTACATGGCGTCGCCAATCTCTATGTGGCCAGCGCTTCGGTCACGCCGACCTCCAGCCAGGCCAATCCCACGCTGACGACCGTCGCCCTCGCGCTGCGGCTCGCCGATCATCTCGGGGGGCAGCGCGCATGAAGGGGCCGGTGCTGGTGACCGGCGCGGGCGGCTTCGTCGGGCGACGCGTCGTCGCCGCGCTGGGGGCGTCCGGCGTTCCCGTCGTTGCAGGCTATCGCCGCCCGCCCCCCGGCGGCACCGCGCTCAACGTCCTCGACCCCAAGGCGCTCGCGGTGGCGATGCGCGGTGTCGAGACGGTGGTCCATACCGCAGTCGGCGGCCCGCGCGACACGCGCGTCATCGTCGACGGCACCCGCAACACGCTGGCGGCGGCGCGTGCCGCGGGGGTGAAGCGCTTCGTCCAGCTCAGCTCGGTCGCGGTCTACGGCCGGGCGACCGGCACGATCGACGAGGAGGCACCGACCGATCGTCCGCACGGCGCGTACGGGGCGGCGAAGCTCGTGGCGGAGGCGGCCTGCGATCAGGCGCGCGATGCGCTGTCGGTCGCCATCCTTCGTCCCACCTTGGTCTACGGCCCGCGCGGCACGGCGTGGACCACCGCCTATCTCGACCGGCTCCACGATGGCTGGCCGGTGCTCGGCGCAGCGGGACGCGGCGACGCCAACCTCATCCATGTCGACGACCTTGCCGGCTTCATCGCCCATCTGGTCACGATCGCGACCCCGGTCGCGGGGACCTTCAACGTCAACGGCACCGATATTCCGACGTGGCACGACTATATCGAGGCGTTGCGCGACGCGATACAGGCGGCGCCGGGCACCGGATCGCTGCCCGGTCCGGCGACGCTCACGGCGCGCAAGCTCGCCCGGGTGATCGGAGCGGCCGCCGGTCGCGCCGGTTTGTCGCTCGACCTGCTCGACCGCTTCGTCGCGCGGACGCCGTCGGCCGACGAGGTCGCCCGGTTTCGCACGCCGGTGCGCTACGCGATCGATCGGATGCGCGCGACCGGTTACTGCCCGCGCATCACCGTGGCGCAAGGCGTGGCCGACATCGCGGCGTGGGAGCGCGCCGGCCGACCATGACGTGCGAATATCGGCACGCACGGGCACGGTGACGGGCGGGTATCCGCACGCTTCCGGGCAACGCCCCCGGCCTCCTTGAAAATAATGGCGTTATTACAGATAGATAACCGACACGCGCCGAACACTTCGCCGCGGCAGCGATCCGCGATAGCCTCTCTGCCAAGACGTCCTTCGATGCGGACGCGAGGAGAGGTTATGCACAGCACCATCATTCCGCCCGAAGCCGAAGGTCCGCGCCGCCTTCACCACCATCTTTACGTTCAGGTGCTGATCGCGATCGTGGTCGGCGCGATCGTCGGGCATTTCTATCCGGACCTCGGGGCGGCGCTGAAGCCGCTCGGCGACGGGTTCATCAAGCTGGTCAAGATGGTGATCGCCCCGGTCATCTTCCTGACGCTGGTCAGCGGGATCGCCGGGCTGAGCGAGCTGCGCGCGGTCGGACGCGTCGCCGGCAAGGCATTCGGATACTTCCTCTTCTTCTCCACACTTGCGCTGATCGTCGGATTGGTCGTCGCCAACGTCGTGCAGCCGGGCGCGGGGATGAACATCAATCCCGCCACGCTCGATACCGGCGCGGTCGCCGATTATGCCGCCAAGGCGCACGATACGACACTCACCGGCTTCTTGCTCAACGTCATCCCCGACACGCTGATCTCCGCCCTGACGCAGGGCAACATCCTGCAGGTGTTGCTGGTCGCGATCCTGTTCGGCGTCGCGATCAGCCTGGTCGGCAAGCCCGCCGCACCGATCCTCGACATGATCGAGCGGCTCAACATCGTCGTGTTCCGCGTCGTCGCGATCCTGATGCGCGTCGCACCGCTCGGAGCGTTCGGCGCGATCGCGTTCACCGTCGGCAAGTACGGCGTCGGCAGCCTCGTCAACCTCGGCGGACTGGTCGCGACCTTCTATCTGACCTCGGCGCTGTTCGTGTTCGGCATCCTCGGCATCGTCGCGCGGCTGCACGGTTTCTCGATCCTGCGGCTGATCGGCTACCTGAAGGCCGAGTTGCTGCTGGTGCTCGGCACGTCCTCGTCGGAGCCGGCGCTGCCCGGCCTGCTCACCAAACTCGAGGCCGCCGGCTGCGACCGCGGTGTGGTCGGGCTGGTTGTCCCGACCGGCTATTCGTTCAATCTCGACGGCACCAACATCTACATGACGCTCGCGGCGCTGTTCATCGCGCAGGCGTGCAACGTCGACCTGACGATCGGCCAGCAACTGCTGCTGCTCGGCGTCGCGATGCTCTCGTCGAAGGGCGCGGCAGGCGTCACCGGGGCCGGCTTCATCACGCTGGCCGCCACGCTGTCGATCGTCCCCACCGTGCCGGTCGCGGGGATGGCGCTGATCCTCGGCGTCGATCGCTTCATGAGCGAATGCCGCAGCCTGACCAACTTCGTCGGCAATGCGGTCGCCGCGATCGTGGTCGCACGCTGGGAGGGCAAGCTCGACCAGCCGGCGCTCGACGCCGCGCTCGCCGGGCGCCCCCTCGCGCTGACGACCGCGCCGCATCCGGCGGAATAAGCGCGCGGATCACCGGCGGCCCCGACCGGCCGCCGGTGGTTAACCAACGCACGTGAATCAATCTGTCGTATACTTTCCACTATTTTTCTGATAGTTAGCTTTGTAGATCATCGAAAGGCTAGTTTGATCTTTCCTGGCCGCGTGGCGGTATGCGATGACATACCGCCGATTTCGACGATGGAACCAAGAGGTTGGTTGAAGCATCGGCGAGTAAGAAGAACTTGCGACGAAGCACATCTTCTTTTGTTTGCACTGCCTCTCCCCGCTTGTAAAAGCCTCTGGTGGAAGCGATAGCTTGCCGAGCAAGGAACGCTATCGTCGACAGGTCTGCATGGGTGCGCCGCCAGTGCGCCCGAGAGGGGATGGGTACCGTGCCGAATTACACGGCCGCACTGCAACACGTTGTTTATCCAACGAATGTTCGGCCATCAATGCAACAATTCAGTCACATACCGATACTTGCTGCGCTACTCGCCGAATTCCACAGTAGCATGAGCATGCGCGGACTTCGTTACTTCGACGGTAACATAGACCGCTTCATGGTATTCTGCCTGTTGTTGCGCACCAGCCTTTCGCAACCCGAATACAGCGGCACCATCTCGGTCCATTCCGCCGCCATGTCGCTGGGACGACCGTTCGAAACCGTGCGACGGCACATCTGCGCCCTGCTGGAAGCGCGGATCTGCGAACGGACGCGCAGCGGCGTCACGCTCTCGCAGGCGTTCTGGGCACGCCACGACAATTGGCAGCAGCTACGCTATGCGCACGACTGTTTCGTCCGCCTGATCGCCGATGGCGTGCCGCATGGCTTGTTCTCCGTCGCGACGGTGCCCGCATCGACCGCGACGCGATTGCCGCTGACCGACGGTGTGTGCGCGGCGATCGATCTGTATCTGGCGCTTGCCGAGGTCAACCGGGCGCTCTGCACCGAGTCGCTCGATCTCGCGATCTTCTCGGTCGTGCTGCACAGCAATTATCAGGCGCTCAAGGCCGATCGCGCGCTCGGCGGCTTCGGCGGCCCGGCGGTCCTGCTGCCGCGTCATGCCGTGCGCGTCGCGCAGATCGCGCGCGCGCTGTCGACGCCCGACACCACGGTCCGCCGTCGCGTCGCCCCGCTGATCGTCGAACGCGGCCCGTACCGTCGCACCACCGGCGGATTGCTCGTCTCGCCCGACTATCTTCGCCAGTGCGATCGGCCGAGCGATACCAACAGCGCCAAGCACGGGTCGATCCGCCTCATCATCCAGCGGGCGGTCGCCGCCGGGCTGTCGTTGCGCGATCCGGTACGGTCCTATTCGGACGGCCGCCCGCCCTCGCCGCGCATCGACTGACCTCAGCCGCCGCGTGGCCGCTTCGGGACCAGCGACGACAGGATGCCGCGCACCGTGCGCACCTCCTGGCTCGACCAGCCCGGTTTGGTCAGCAACGTCCGCAGCATCCGCCGGGTCGTGGGGGTGCGATCGGGCGGGAAGAAATAGCCACCGTCGTCGAGCAAGGCATCGAGCTGCGCGATCATGCCGTCCAGTTCGACCTGCGGCGCGGGCGGCTCGGTGTCGACCGCCGGTGGGCTCGCCAGCGCCTGCCCCTTCGACCATTCATAGGCGACGAGGATCACCGCCTGCGCCAGATTGAGGCTGCCGAATTCGGGATTGATCGGCACGGTGACGATCGTCCGCGCCACCGCGACATCGTCGGTTTCCAGCCCCGACCGCTCCGGCCCGAACAGGATCGCCGACCGCCCCGGCGCGGCGTGGATCGTCTGCGCCGCCTCGGCCGGGGTAACGACCGGCTTGGTCACGCCGCGCTTGCGCACGGTCGTCGCATAGACATGCGCGCAATCGGCGACGGCGTCGGCGACCGTTTCGAACACCACCGCGCGTTCGAGCACGATATCCGCCCCCGATGCCGCCGGCCCGGCCTGCGGGTTCGGCCAGCCATCGCGCGGCGCGACCAGCCGCAGCTCGACCAGACCGAAATTGAGCATCGCCCGCGCCGCCTTGCCGATATTCTCGCCCAATTGCGGGCGGACGAGGACGATGACGGGGGGTGGGGCGGGAAGCTTTTCTCCTCCGGCCCGTTCGTCCTGAGGAGCGGCAGGCACCGTCACCCGGACGCCGGCACCCTGCTGCCCCCCCTCACTCCGTTCGTCTGGGGGCGAGGCTGAAGCAGCATCAGCCACCCACACTCCCTCACCCCCATCCGTTCGGTTCGAGCCAGCGTCGAGCGCAGCCGAGACGCGCCGTCGAGAACGCGACGCCTCGCCGATCGCGCGCCAGTCACCGGCAAACAGCGCCTCTTTCTTCGCGCGCGACCAGTCCTTTACCTGCCGCTCGCGCTCCAGCGCCTCGATCCGACTCGGAAAATCCTGCGCCCACATCAATTCCACCGGGCGACGATCATGCGTGTAACCCGGGATCGTCCCTGATTGATGCTCGGCGACCCGGTGCTCGAGGTCGTCGGTGTGCCCGGTATAATAGCTGCCGTCGGCGCAGCGCAGGATATAGACGTAGAAGCTCATCGGAACGCTATGTTCTCGACGGGCGCATCTCGGCAAGCTCGATGCTGCTCGAACCGAACGGCGTGGGAGCGGCAGCCCGCCTCACCCCCGCCCGGCTTCCTCCACGCTGCCCGCGAATTCCTCGAAGTCGCGCGCCTCGCTGAAGTCGCGATACACGCTGGCAAACCGAATATAGGCGACCGAATCGAGCCCCTTGAGCCCGTCCATCACCATCTCGCCGATCCGTTTGGCCGACACTTCAGCCTCGCCGCTCGTCTCCAGCTGCCGCTGGATGCCGCTGACCAGCTTCTCCAGCCGCACCGGCTCGACCGGCCGCTTGCGCGCGGCGATCGAGATCGAGCGCAGCAGTTTCTCGCGATCGAACGGCTCCCGCCGCGACTCGCTCTTCACCACTGTCAGATCGCGCAACTGGATGCGCTCGAAGGTGGTGAAGCGCGCCGCGCAGCCCTCGCATTGCCGCCGCCGCCGGATCGCCGCCCCATCGTCCGTGGGGCGGCTGTCCTTCACCTGGCTGGCGTCATGTCCGCAAAAAGGGCAGCGCATTCAGCGGGTCACTTGTTCTTGGTGCCCTTGTGATAGGCCCAGGCCGCGCCCGCGATCGCGCCGAAGATCGGCCCGACCACCGGCAGCGGAATCGCGACGACCGCACCCAGCGCGCTCCACTTCGCCATGCTCTTGCCCAGACCCGGCGTGTTCTTCACCGTGCCGCGCACTTCGTTTACCTTGCTGTCGAAATCGGCCACCGATCGTTCTCCTTAGCTGTAGATCGGGAACCGAGCGCACAACGCGCGAACACGTTCCCGCACGTTCGCCTCGACCGTCGCGTCGCCGGCCTCGCCGTTCTCGCGCAGGCCGTCGAGCACGTCGGCGACCATATTACCGATCTCGCGGAACTCGGCGGTGCCGAAGCCGCGGGTCGTGCCCGCGGGCGAGCCGACGCGGATGCCGCTGGTCTTGACCGGCGGCAGCGGATCGTTCGGGATGCCGTTCTTGTTGCAGGTGATCCCGGCGCGCTCCAGCGCCTCGTCTGCGTCGCGGCCGGTGATGCCGAGCGGGGTGAGATCGACCAGCGCGAGATGCGTGTCGGTCCCGCCCGATACGAGATCTGCACCGCGCTCCTTCAGCGTCGCCGCCAGCACCTTGGCATTCTCAACCACCGCGGCGGCATAGCTCTTGAATTCGGGCCGCAGCGCCTCGCCGAACGCAACCGCCTTGGCGGCGACGACGTGCATCAGTGGCCCGCCCTGCAGCCCCGGGAACACCGCCGAGTTGATCTTCTTCGCGATCGCTTCGTCATCGGTCAGCACCATGCCGCCGCGCGGGCCGCGCAGCGTCTTGTGCGTGGTGGTGGTCACGACATGCGCATGACCGAACGGCGTCGGGTGAACACCGCCCGCGACCAGTCCGGCGAAATGCGCCATGTCGACCATGAAGAACGCACCGACCTTGTCGGCGATCGCGCGGAAGCGCGCGAAGTCGATGTGACGCGGATACGCCGAGCCGCCCGCGATGATCAGCTTCGGCTGCGTCTCGACCGCCTGGCGTTCGACCGCGTCATAATCGATCAGATGCGTATCCGCGGTCACGCCATATTGCACGGCGTTGAACCACTTGCCGCTCATCGCCGCGCGCGCGCCGTGCGTCAGGTGCCCGCCCGCGTCGAGGCTGAGCCCAAGGATCGTGTCGCCGGGCTTGACCAGCGCCAGCATCACCGCACCGTTCGCCTGCGCGCCCGAATGCGGCTGGACGTTGACGAACCCGCAGTTGAACAGCTGCTTGGCGCGATCGATCGCCAGCTGCTCGACCTCGTCGGACGGGTGGCAGCCCTGATAGTAACGCTTGCCGGGATAGCCCTCGGCGTACTTGTTCGTGAATACCGACCCCTGCGCCTCCAACACGGCGCGGCTGACGATATTCTCCGACGCGATCAGCTCGATCTGCGTCTGCTCGCGGGTCAGCTCGTGCGCGACGCCGGCGAACACCGCCGCATCGGCATCGGCAAGGCCGCGGGTGAAGAAACCATCCGGCTGGATGTCGGAAAGCGAGGTCGGGTTGGTGCTCATGCGGGCTCCTTGAGCATGTCGACGCGCGCGGCATGGCGCCCGCCGAGGAAATCCGTGGAAAGAAAGGCACGTACGCAGGCGCGCGCCATCTCGGTGCCGATCAGCCGGGCGCCCATCGCGATCGCGTTGGCGTCGTTGTGGCTGCGTGCCAGCTCGGCGGACAGCGGTTCGTTGACGAGCGCGCAACGCACCGCCGGGTTGCGGTTGGCGGCGATCATGATCCCGATACCCGATCCGCACAGCGCGACCCCGCGCTCCGCTTCGCCGGCGGCGAGCGCATCGGCCAGCTTGCGGCCGTAATCGGGGTAATCGACGCTGGCGTCGCCGTGCGTGCCGAGATCGATTACCTCATGTCCCTCGCCGATCATCCAGTCGCGCAACTCGTCCTTGAGCGGGACGGCAGCATGGTCGCAGGCGATGGCGATACGCAAGGATCGACTCCCTCACTGAAAGGATGGCCGCGCTCTAGCGATCCGCGCGCGTCAAAGCTACCCGGAACGCGGCACGCCCGCCGCGGGTTGACGCATGATGACGAAGCGCCTGATCCTCCTCGCCGTTCCGCTCGCGTTCGTCGCCTGTGCGCAGCCGGCCCCCGATCCCGCGCCGAGCGCGACTCCGTCCGAGCGCGTCGGCCCCGTCGCAGCCCCGCGGGACGAACCCGGTGGCGGGCAGATGCGCGACAATGCGGTCGAGCCCGCCGCCATCGCCGCGCTGGAGGAACGCTATCTTGGCCGCTGGGTCGGGGTGGAGGGCATGTTCCTCGACGTCGCCCGGCGCGAGGCGGGCGGCGTGACGCTCGACATGCAATGGGACCTCGACCATCGCGGCACGTTCGAGGGCTCGGTCACCGCTGAAGGGTTGCGCTTCATGCGCAACGGCGTCGCAGAAACCGCGGTGCCCGGCGACGGCGACGCGACCGGGCTCAAGTGGCTGGCGGGCAAGAAGGATTGCCTAATCGTCAAGTCCGGCGAGGGCTACTGCCGGAAATAGCCCGCCCACACGTCACTGGCGCGTGGGGGAGACCTGTACAAAACGTCCCCGTCTTGTACCCCGGCGAAGGCCGGGGCCCAGTCGGGAAGGCCGATGAAATGAAGCGTGACGCGCATCATCAGCGTCCCTCGACGGGACCCCGGCCTTCGCCGGGGTAACGCTTCGGCGTGGATGGATCACACTCCAAATTCCCGCCGTCGCAAGACCTTTGCGAAAGTCCGCCACTAGCCCCCAACCATTCGTCACCCCGGACTTGTTCCGGGGTCCACCGCTCCACCGAATCAAGAGCTTATGCGCTTGCGTAACCTTGGATGCCGGAACAAGTCCGGCATGACGGGCGCAGCTTCTCAGAAGTCTCGCCCTCACCGGGATACCGGACCTCGTTATCGCGCCGCCACGGCCTCGGCCAGCGCCAGAGTCCGCCGCGCTTCCTCCAGATGCAGCCGCTCGACCATCCGCCCCGCGACGCGGATCGCGCCCTCGTCCTCGCGCCCGTCGAAGGCCGCCGCCAGCATCCGCGCCGCCGCCACCTCTTCGTCCGATGGCCCGAACGCTTCATTCGCCGCCGCGATCTGCGCCGGATGGATCAACGTCTTCCCCTCGAAGCCGTAAGCCCGTCCCTGCGCACATTCCGCGGAGATCGCTGCCTGATCATCGAGCGTATTGATGACGCCGTCGAGCGCCACCAACCCCCGCGACCGCGCCGCCAGCAGGATCTGCGCGAGCGCCGGCAGCAAGGGCGCGCGGTCGGCACCGACCCGACACCGCAGCTCGCGCGCCAGGTCGTTCGTCCCCGCGACCAGCGCCATCAGCCCGTGTTCCGCCGCAGCATCGACAATCGCGGGCAGCCGCAGCACGCCCTCACATGTCTCGATCATCGCCCAGAGCGCCGGCCCGTCGCCCAGCGCGGCGCGCACGTCCGTCAGGGTCGCCGGGTCGTCCAGCTTGGGCAGCAGCACCGCGTCCACCGCCGCCCCGCGCAACGCCGCCAGATCGTCCGCGCCCCACGGCGTGTCCGGCGCGTTCACCCGCACCACCAGCTCGCGCGCCCCGAACCCGCCCTCATCGATCGCCGCCTTCGCCGCATCGCGCGCCACGCACTTCTGCGCCGGCGCGACCGCATCCTCCAGGTCGAGGATCACCACGTCACACGGCAGGGTCCGCGCCTTCTCGATCGCGCGCGCGTTCGAGGCAGGCAGGAACAGCGCGCTCCGCCGGGGGCGGATCGCGGCCCTCATGCCGCCGCGCCGCCCTCGGACAGCGGCGCGAAGCGCGCGACCTGCCGCCCGATCAGTCGCAATTGCTCCACCACCGCCGGATCGCTCGCCCCGCCCTCGTCGTCGAAGCGCGTCACCTGCGTGTTGATCGCCGCCGCGAACGGGGTCGGCCAGCCGCGCAGCGCATGGACGATCGAGCGCAACGCCGCGATCGTCGAGCCGGTCGCCTGCCAGCCATAAGCGGTCGCGATCAGCCCGACCGGCATGTCGGCCAGATACGGCCGCGAGTCGCGCGCGGTCTCCTCCAGCAGATCCAGCGCGTTCTTCACCACGCCCGAAATGCTGCCGTGATAGCCGGGGCTGGAGATGATCACCGCCGACGCCTGTCGCACCGCCTCGACGAACGCCTGCTCCTCCGGCGTCCGCGAGGTCGCGCGCGGATCGTACAGCGGCAGCCGCGCCATGTCCGCGCCGCCGAACATCTGCGTGCGAAAGCCCTGCGCCGCCGCCTCGCCCAGCGCGATCTTCAGCGCGCGCTCGGTCGAAGACACCCCGCCGATCGTCCCGCCAATCCCCACCACCAGCGGCGCGCGCGCGCCTTTCGCATCATCCTGCATTTGGCTATCCTTGGTTTACGCGGGCGAGGCTTGCGACAACTGTTATATCAGCGTAAGACACCAACAGCCATGCGCCCCGACCCCTACGACACCGGCCGCGTCCGCTACAACCACGCACGCGGCGACAATCCGGGCAGCGCGCCCGATGAATTGCCGTCGTTCGGTGCGTGGCACGGCGATTCCGCGCGCCACGACGCGCCGCGTTTCGACGACGGCGGCGACCCGTCGCCGCCGCGTCGCCGGATCGCATGGGGCAAGTGGATCGTCCGCGGGCTCGCCGCGTCGATCGTGCTGTTCGTGCTCGCGGTCATCTGGCTTGCCGTCACCGCGCCGCTGTCGCGCTCGCTCAAGCCGCCGACGCCACCGTCGATCACGCTGACCGCCGCCGACGGCACGCCGATCGCGCGGCGCGGCGCGATCATCGGCACGCCGGTCGACGCCAGCACCTTGCCCGCGCATGTCCGCGAGGCGTTCCTCGCGATCGAGGATCGGCGCTTCTACTCGCACTGGGGGATCGACCCGCGCGGCATCGCGCGCGCCGCCTGGGCGAACGTCGGCTCGGGCGGGGTGCGACAGGGCGGCTCGACGATCACGCAGCAGCTGGCCAAGAACGCCTTCCTCGACTCGGACCGCACCGCCGCACGCAAGATCCGCGAGGTCATGATCGCCTTCTGGCTGGAGGCATGGCTCAGCAAGGACGAGATCCTCTCGCGCTATCTGTCGAACGTCTATTTCGGCGACAACGTCTACGGCATCACCGCCGCGTCGAAACATTACTTCGGCCGCACCCCGCAGAAGCTCAACATCGGACAGGCGGCGATGCTCGCCGGGCTGGTCAAGGCGCCGTCGCGGCTCGCCCCCACCGGGAACCTGAAGGGCGCGCGCGCGCGGCAGGCGGTGGTGGTCGGCGCGATGGTCGACGCCGGCTTCCTGACCAAAGGCGAGGCCGCGACCGTCCAGCCGCAGCGCGTGCTCGCCGCGCGCGCCGACACCTTGCCGACCGGCACCTATTTCGCGGACTGGGTGCTCCCCACCGCGCGCGAGGTCGCGGGGGATGCGGGCACCGAGGCGACCGTGAAGACCACGCTGGACCGCGGGCTGCAATCGACCGCCGAGCGCGTCGTCCGGCAGGCAAGCCTGCGCGGGCTGCAGGCGGCGGTGGTCGCGATGCGCCCCGATGGCGAGGTCGTCGCGATGGTCGGCGGCAAGGACTACAAGACCAGCGCCTTCAACCGTGCGGTGCAGGCGAAACGCCAGCCGGGCTCGACCTTCAAGCTGTTCGTCTACCTCGCCGCCTTGCGCGCCGGGCTGACCCCCGACGACGTCCGCGACGATTCGCCGGTCGAGATCGCCGGGTGGAAGCCGCGCAACGACGACGGCCGCTACCTAGGCCCGATCACGCTGCGCCGCGCCTTCGCGCGTTCCTCGAACGTCGTCGCCGCGCGGTTGACGCAGGAAGTCGGCGTCCGCAACGTCATCAAGACCGCGCGCGATCTCGGCATCACCACGCCGATCCCCAACGAGGCGACGATCGGGCTCGGCACCGCCGAGGTGTCGCTGCTGGAGCTGACCGGCGCCTATGCCGCGATCGCCAACGGCCGCTATCCGGTGACGCCGCGCGGCGTCGAGGGCAACCGCAACGCGAGCTGGTATGAAAAGATCGCCGGCCGCGACAGCGAGATGCCCGGCAAGGTACGCGACGAGATGCGCTCGCTGCTCGGCTCGTCGATCCGCGGTACCGGGCGCGACGCCAACCTGCCCGTCGACGCCTTCGGTAAGACCGGCACCAGCCAGGGCGGCCGCGACGGCTGGTTCATCGGCTTCGCGGGCAACCTCGTGGTCGGCGTCTGGGTCGGCAAGGACGACAGCTCGCCCAACCCCGGCCTGCATGGCGGCGGGATTCCCGCGCAGATCTGGCGGCAGTTCATGATGTCGGCGCTGCACATTCCGGTCGTCGTCGCACCCGAGGCCGACGAGATGGGCGCGCCGCTCGACAATATGGGCGACGCGATCGACCAGTTCGGCCGCGTGATCGATGGCGCGCAACCATCGATCGAGGATGCGATGAACCGGCTGCGCGAGTTGGGGATCGAATTGCCGCAACCGCCCGAGCCGCGCCAGCGTGTGCCGGTGGAGCGCTACCCCGAAGATCGCGGGCCGCCGCGCGAGGACGAGGGCGGCCCCGGCGAGGATTATGAGTACCGATTTTAGTGTTGAGCGACTTGCTCCCGTTCCACCGTCACCCCGGACTTGATCCGGGGCCCCGCTTCTTCCTTGCGACCGAGGTAGAGAGCGGGATCCCGGATCAAGTCCGGGATGACGAAACGAGCTAGGTGACCGGTCTTCCTTGACCACGCCGCCCTCACGCTTATTGTCATACAAAAAGCGGGAGAAGAGCGGTTCCTCGTCGATTGTTTCTGGCAGCCTCGTCGCTCGCCGCCCTCGCTGTTCCCGCCGTCGCGCAGGAACGGCCGGTCACCGTCACGCTGCGCCCGGCGGTCGACCGCCCCTCGACCACCTTCGAAGGCTGGGGCACCGCGCTCGCCTGGTTCGCCGACGTCACCGGCGGTTGGCCCGATGCCGAGCGCGAACGGCTCGCCGACCTCTTCTACGGCAAGGACGGGCTCGGCTGGACGATCGCGCGCTACAATATCGGCGGCGGCAACGCCGCTGGCACCAAACCCTATCTGCGCCCCGGTGGCGCCGTGCCGGGTTTCTGGCGACAACCGGAAGGCACGCAGGGCCGCGACTGGTGGCGCGCCGACGATCCGGCGATGTGGGACTGGTCGCAGGATCAGCGCCAGCGCTGGTGGCTCGACGCGATCCGCGACCGCGTGAAGGCCCCGATCTTCGAGGCCTTCTCCAATTCGCCGCCATGGTTCATGACCGTCTCCGGCCGCGTGTCGGGCGCCGAGAAGGCGACCGAAGACAATCTGCGCCCCGGCTTCGAGCAGCACTTCGCGACCTATCTCGCGCGCAGCGTCGCCGAATTGCAGAAGCGCCACCGCATCACCTTCCGCACGCTGTCGCCGGTCAACGAGCCCAACACCGATTACTGGTTCGCCGCCAACAAGCAGGAGGGCGCGCATTGGAGCCCGGCGCGGCAGGCCGCGATGATCGACGCGACCGACGCCGCGCTTAGGGCGCAGGGGCTGAAGACCGTCGTCGCCGCCCCCGACGAGACCAATTCGGTGCTCTTCCTCGCCGACTGGGCCGCCTATCCCGCCGCGACCCGCGCCCGGATCGGGCAGCTCAACGTCCACAGCTACGGCAACATCCACCAGACCGGCGTGCGCGATGCCGCGCGCGCCGCCGGCATCCGGCTGTGGATGAGCGAGAATGACGCACCACTCGACAAGGACCCCGAGGATTTCGCGGGCATGGCCTCGCCGCTGGCGATGGCCGAGCATATCGTGCTCGACATCAAACGGCTGGAGCCCGCCGCCTGGGTCTTCTGGCAAGCGGTCGAGACGCTCAGCACCGTCGACGGCGCGAAGGGGAGCAATTGGGGGCTGGTCAAGGCCGATCTGCGCGCGCCCGCCAATGCCGCACACGCCATCCACGTCACGCAGAAATATTGGGCGATGGCGCAATTCAGCCGCTACATACGCCCGGGTGACCGGCTGGTGCCCGTCGACGACCTCGACACGATTGGTGCGCTGTCGCCGGACGGACGGCGGCTGACGCTGGTCCACGTCAATCCGGGCGTCACACCCCGCCGATTGTCGGTGCCTGCCGGCTGGACGACGCAGATGGTCGTCACCGATGCGACGCACCGCGCCGCCTGCGTCGCCGGAACGCTCGCTCCTGCGCGCGCGATCGTCACCCTCATTCTCCGCCGCGATGGCGCGAAGGACCTGCCATGCCCCGCCTGACCGCCCGCCTGCACCGCTGGGCACCCGCGCTGCTGCTACTCGCCGCCCCGCTGATGCTTGCCGCCGACGAACCCACCCGCTGGGACGCGCCGGGCGCGGGCAACCCGCTGCTCCCCGGCTATTTCGCCGATCCCTCGATCGTCCGCGACGGCAATCACTGGTATATCTTCGCGACGATCGACCCATGGGGCGACGATCGGCTCGGGCTGTGGACGTCGGAGAACGGCCGCGACTGGCGCTTCTCGACCCCGAACTGGCCGACCAAGGCGGCGGCGACCAGCCCGACCTCGGGCGATTCGAAGGTCTGGGCACCGTCGGTCGTCCGTGCGAAGAACGGCCGCTGGTTCATGTACGTGTCGGTCGGCAGCGAGGTGTGGGTCGGCAGCGCCGCCTCCCCCGCCGGCCCGTGGCGCGACGCCAATGGCGGCAAACCGCTGATCGCCCGCGATTTCGCACCGGCCTATCACATGATCGACGCGGAGGCATTCGTCGACGACGACGGTCAGGCCTATCTCTATTGGGGATCGGGGCTCAACTGGACCAACGGCCATTGCTTCGTGGTGAAGCTCAAGCCCGACATGGTCACGTTCGATGGCGCTCCACGCGACGTGAACCCCGAGAATTACTTCGAGGGCCCGTTCATGGTAAAGGCGAACGGCCGCTATCTGCTCACCTACAGCGACGGCAACACCACCAAGGACACGTACAAGGTCCGCTATGCGATCGGCGCCACGCCATTCGGCCCGTTCCACGAGGCACCGAACAGCCCGCTGCTCCAGACCGACGCCGCGCGCGATATCGTCAGCCCCGGCCATCATGCCGTGTTCCGCTCGCAGGGGCGGAGCTATATCCTCTATCACCGGCAAGCACTGCCATGGCCGCAAGCGGGCGACGCGGTGCTGCGGCAGGTAGCGGTCGATCCGCTGACGATCGCCGCCGACGGCACCATGACGCGTGTCCGTCCGACGCACGGCAGCGCGGTCGCTGGCTTCGTCGCCGCGCGCGATCGCGGCCTGACGTGGACGCCGGTCGGCAATCGCGAGGCTGCCAAGGCCGCCGACGACAATTACGCGACGCTCTGGCGCGCGCCCGCGAGCGCCGCGGGTACGATCGTGGCCGATCTGGGCGCGGTCCGTCAGGTCGCGGGCAGCCGCCTCCGCCCGGAGTTTGCGACCCGCCGCTACCTCTACGCCCTCGACGCCTCGCGCGACGGAAAAACGTGGACGCCGTTGCTCACACTGGGCGAACATCAGGGTTCCCCGGTAACGCTGCGCCACCCCATCACCACACGCTATCTGCGGCTTACCGTCGCGACACCAGGCGCCGGCGTGTGGGAATGGTCGATCGACAGCGAAGCGGCGCAACGCCGCTAAGCTCTTCGTCATTGCGAGCGCAGCGAAGCAATGACGTATCTTCTTTTCCGTCGCCCCGGACTTGATCCAAGGCGACGCTTCTTCCTCTCCAGCGAAGTGACGCAAGCCCCCGGGCGCGCCCTACTTCACCACCTGCACCAACCGCGCCGCATCTTGCCCGCTCGGCAGCCGGCCCGACGCACTCAGCCGCCCCGCGGCATCGTCCCACGTCAGCGTCGCGCTGCGCCCGCCCTTGGTGCGGTAATCGTTGGTCGTGCCATCATCGTCATACAGCGTGAAGCTGGTGCTGCGGCCCGGATAGACGCGGATCTGCTCCAGCGGTTGATTGGTCGCGGTACTCGGCACCGCCGCGCCGAACGGCACGATCGATCCGGCGCGCACGAACAGCGGGATCTGGTCGATCGGCGCGGAGGCGGTGATCGTCTGCCCGCCCGGATAGCGACGATTCGTCCAGTAATCGTACCAGTCCGCCCCCGCCGGCAGGTACACCTTGCGCTCGGTGATCCCCTGATCGGTCACGGGGGCGACGAGGAAGGCCGGCCCGAACATGTATTGATCGCCGATCGTCGCCACGTTCGGGTCGTTGGGAAAGTCCATGAACAGCGCGCGCATGAACGGCGCGCCGGTCTTGTAGGTGCCGTAGCCGAGCGAATAGAGATACGGCATCAAGGCGTAGCGCAGCTTCAGGAACTTCGCGAGCACCGGCTCGGCCGCCGCGCCATATTCCCAGATCGCGGTCGCCGGACGTTGCCCGTGGATACGCAGCGTCGGCGTGAAGCTGTTGTACGCGAACCAGCGCGCGAACAGCTCGGGATAATCGGGATAGCCCGCGCCCATCGCGGTCGCCCCGGCCGGGTCCAGCAGCACCGGGCGTTGCGCGACCGGCCCGTTCGGCCACTGCCACCCGCCGGTATCGCTGCTCCAATAGGCCATGCCGCTTGCGGTGAAGCCAAGCCCGGCCGGCACCTGCCGCTTGAGCACTTCCCACGTCGACTGCACGTCCGACGACCAGAACAGCGCCCCGGTCCGCTGCACCCCCAGATAGGCCGCCCGCGACAGGATCAGGTTGCGAAAATTCGGCCGGTCGCGCGCGATCCCCTGCGCCACGCCGCCGGTGTGGACCAGCGGAAACAGATTGTGGAAGCGGTCGCCGGTGCCGATCGAATAATGATAGCCATCGGGCACGAGATCGGGCTCGGTCTCGTCGAGCCAGAACCAGTCGAAGCCCTGCGACCCGATATTGTCGCGTAGCTTCTCCCAGAACCACGCCCGCGCCTCCGGGTTGGTCGAGTCGATCAGCGCGCCCGCCCGGTCGGAGCGCACCGCCAGCCCGTCGACCGGCGTCCCGTCCTTGTGGTGGAGCAGCCACCCCTTGGCGGCGAGCATGTCGTAATAGCGCGACTCCTTCTCGAACCGCGGCCAGACGCTGATGATCGACCGCATCCCCTTGGCCTTCAGCGCGTCGTTCATCCCCTTGGGGTCGGGGAAGAAGGTCCGGTCGATGTCCAGCTGCCCCATCCGCGTCCAGTAGAACCAGTCGAGCACCATCACGTCGAGCGGATAACCGCGCCGCCGATAGCCGTCGGCGATGTCGAGCAGCTCCTTCTGCGTCTCGTAGCGCGCCTTGGACTGGATCAACCCGAACGCCGCCTTGGGGGGCAGTGGGGTCGTGCCGGTCAGTTTTGCATAACCGGCGTACAATTCGTCTGTCGTTGCGCCCGAGATGACGAAAAACGAGACTCTTTCGCCCACGTTCGACTGAAAGTGGGTGCCATTATTGAGGCCAGCCGAGACCGTAAGCGCCGAGGGATTGTCCCAGACGATCCCGTACCCCTTGTTCGTCACCATGAACGGTACGCACACCGTCTCGCCCGCCGGCGCATCATAATTGTGGCGGCAGTCGATCGTGCGCCCCTTAAGGTCCAGAATACCTTCCTGATTCTGCCCGAGCCCATAGAAATGCTCGTCCGGCTGCACCGAGAAGCTCGCCCCGACCTTGAACGTCTGCTCGCCGGTCACGGTATGCGGCGCCCGCTCCCACCCCTTCATCTCGGTCAACGCCCGCCCGCCGCCATCGGCAAAACCGATCGACACCGGCGGCAACGACGGCGCAAAATAGCGCTGCATTTGCGACGGTGCGCCCGGCCACGGCTGCGCCTTGACGGTGACGGTCATCGCGGCGGAGGCGAACACGTCGCCGCTCACGTCGCTGCGGTGCTGCCAGCCTGCGGCGTCGGCGCTGGCATTCGGGCCATCGCCCGGTGGCGCATCGGCCAGCGCGCGATCCAGCGCGATCGTCACGCGCACGATGTTCGGCGCGTAAGGCTCGACCGCGACCAGCGCGCCGTTGCGATCGACGGTGGCGAGCGGCACAGCCATCGCCGGGATCGCCGCGAGCGTCGCGGCCCCCAACAGCGCGGCCCGCCATGCGCGCGTCACCCCGACCCGATCCGCCTGCTCGATCATCACCCACTCCCCGTTGCGCTCAGCGTTCGTAGCGCTACCATTCCTTTGCGGCAGGATGATCCGCCGCACAAGTCAGCCTCGACCGAGGTGACGGGGAGAGGACATGATCGGACGGACCATCATCACCGCAGGGCTGCTGCTCGCGACCGCGACCAGCGCCACGGCGCAGCTCCCGCGGCTGGAGAGCCGCAACGGCCGCCACGCCCTGATCGTCGATGGCGCGCCGTTCACGATCCTCGGCGGGCAGGTCAACAATTCCAGCAATTACGCGGAGACGTTGAAGACGACATGGCCGGTACTTGATCGCATCCACGCCAACACCGTGGAGGTGCCGATCGCCTGGCAACAGGTCGAGCCGCAGGAAGGCCGCTTCGACCTGTCCTTCCTCCAGCAATTGCTCGATCAGGCGCGTGCCCATGACAAGCGCGTCGTGCTGCTGTGGTTCGGGACGTGGAAGAACACCTCCCCCAGCTACACGCCCGATTGGGTCAAGCTCGACAACCGCCGCTTCCCGCGAATGAAGAAGCGCGATGGTAGCGATCACGGTGTGCTGAGCGCGCATGGCGCGGCGACGCTGGCCGCGGACCGCGCCGCGTTCGTCAAAGTCATGGAATATCTGCGCGACCGTGATCCTCAGCACACCGTCATCATGGTCCAGCCGGAGAACGAGACCGGTAGCTATCGCAACCCGCGCGATTACGCCCCGGCAGCGAACGCCTTGTTCGCCAAACCGATTCCCGCGCCGCTTGCCCGGCGGATCGGCCGCAACGGGACATGGACGCAGGTCTTCGGCGCGCAGGCCGATCGCGCCTTCAACACCTGGTACGTCGCCGCCTATGTCGACGCGATCGCCGCAGCGGGCAAGGCGATCAAGCCGCTGCCGATGTACGTCAACGCCGCGCTCGCCGGTCCGTCGAACGTTCCCGACCCGGACGGCGTCGCGAGCGGAGGCCCGCAACAGGACGTGCTCGACATCTGGAAGGCCGCCGCCCCGCACGTCGATTTCGCCGCGCCCGACATCTATGATCGCAAAAGCGCCAATGCGACCGCGTATCTGGACAAATATGCGCGCCCCGACAACGCCTTGATGGTGCCCGAGGTCGGCAATGCGCGCGACTTCCACCGCTATGTCTATGCTGCGCTGGGGCGGGGCGCGATCGGTTACGCGCCGTTCGGCATGGATGACAGCGGCTATTTCAATTTTCCGCTCGGCGCGCGCGATCTGAGCGACCAGACGCTCGCTCCGCTGGCGCTCGCCTATGGGATGTTCGGCACGATCATGCGCGACTGGGCGCGGATCGCCTACGAACGCCCGACCTGGGGCGTCGCCAAGCCCGACGACGGCACCGCGCAGTCGACGCGCATGGGCGCATGGACGATCAAGGCGTCATGGGGCGAATGGCAGTTCGGGATGCGCGACTGGACGTGGCTCAAGGCCGATCCCGCGCCATGGGCGAACGAGCCGGTGGGCGGGGTCGCCGTGGCACAACTCTCTCCCGACGAGTTCCTGATCGTCGGCGACCATGTCCGCGTCCAGATCGAGGCAGCAGACAAGGCCCCCGGCGCGATGATGCTGCGGGTCGAGGAAGGCGCCTTCGACAAGGGCCGCTGGGTGACGTCCCGGGTATGGAACGGCGACCAGACCGACTATGGCCTCAACCTGATCGACCGGCCGCAGGTCCTGAAGGTGACGATGGCGCACTATCGCTGACGGCGAGGCGCGTATTTCATCGCGCCGGAATTTCGAGGCATCGCGGCCGCCGACGACGGCGCGATGCCATCCATCCGCGACACGCCACCAATGCGCGCGCCTGCTATCCCGCAGATATTGACGTCTTTTTCCATTGTGCCACTCTTGGCGCGCCACTGATGACCGGGGGGATCAGCAGGTGACGAGTCGCGATGGCTCGTCAGGGCTCCGCCCCGCGGTGCGGCCTGATGACTGAACGATACGCCGCCTTCATCAGCTACAGCCACGCTGACGGAGCGGCCGCGCGCTGGCTGCATCGTCGTCTCGAAACGTTTCGGATGCCGCGTGCGCTGGTCGGCACGCCGAGCAGCGTCGGACCGGTGCAAAGGAAGCTTCTGCCGTCGTTTCGCGACCGGGACGAACTGGCGGCGAGCGGCGATCTCGGCACGGAGTTGCGCGCCGCGCTTGCCGCCTCGCGCTTCCAGATCGTGCTGTGCAGCCCCCGGGCTGCGCAATCGCGCTGGGTCAACGAAGAGATCCTCAGCTTCAAGCGGCTCCACGGCGAACATCGCACGCTCGCGCTGATCGTGTCGGGCGAACCCTATGCGGGCGACGAACGCGAATGCTTCCCGCCCGCCTTGCGCTTCCAGCTCGGCGCCGACCAGAACCTGTCGACCATCCCCGCCGAGCCGATCGCCGCCGATATTCGGCCGGGCAAGGATGGCCGGCGGCTTGCGGCGCTCAAGCTGATCGCCGGCGTCGCGGGCGTGCCGCTCGACGCTCTGGTCCGCCGCGACGCCGCGCGCCGACAGCGTCGGCTGATGTGGATCACCGCCGCATCGCTGGTCGTGGCGGCGGTGACCGTCGGCCTCGCCATCTACGCCGAGGGCCAGCGGCGCGTCGCGGTTCGCCAGCGCGAACTCGCCGACAAGAGCCTCGATTTCCTGATCGGCACCTTCCAGATCGCCAACCCGGCGACCGAAAACCCTCGCACGATCACCGCGCTGACCATCCTGGATCGCGCCAGTCACCGCGCGGCCAGCGAACTGGCCGACGAACCCGGCGTCAGCGCGCGCTTGCTGCGGGCGACGGGGGAGATCTACGTCAACCTCGGCGTCGTGGCAGAGGCGGAGCGCGATCTGAAACTGGCACTGGCCCGGCTGCCGCCGCGCGGCGAGGAGCGTGCGCGCACATGGTTGATGATGGCGCGGGTCAAGCAGAAGCAGAGTGACCTTGCGGCAAGCGAGCGCGCCATCGCCGCCGCGCTGGCGAGCTACGATGCGCGGTCGCCGGATGCGCCCGGCATCGACGCCGAAGTGGCCGAACGTCAGGGGCGCGCGGCGATCCTCGCGGCCCGCTACGACCGGGCTGCGGATCTATATGCCGAGGCCGCACGACGCTACGCCGCGCTGGAAGGCGATCACCGCGCCGACGTCGGACGCGCGCAACTGAACCAGGCGGAATCGTTGCTTCGGCTTGGTCGGCTGGCGGAGGCGCAGCAGATCTATGCTCGGGCGACGCGCGCCTATGTCGGTCGCTTCGGTCTCAATCACGTGCTTACCGCCGATGCGATCCGCAATCAGGCGCTCGCTGCCCTCGAAGGGGGCAAACTCGATGCCGCGCAACGACAGGTCGATGAGGCGCTGGCGATCTACAATCGAGTCCTTGAGCCGCGCAATCCGACCATCGGGCGGGCATTGTTGCTCAGGGGGCGCATCCTGGCGCGCGCCGGCAAGTTGGACGAGGCGGCGGCTAGCTTCGAGAAGGCCCGGGCGCTCTATGCCGCAGTCTATGGCGCGAACAGCGTGGACGTCGCCGACACCGAGTTCTTTGCCGCCGACGCCGAAGCCGCCGCAGGCAAATTCCGTGACGCTCTTGCCCGGACGGTCAGGATCAAGGCGATCTACGACCGCGAATACGGCCCCGACGATCCAGATCAGGCTGAGCTTCTCGAGTTGCGGGCGCGCATCCTTCGCGCTGCCGGCCGGGCGCCGGAGGCCGTCGCGGCGTGTCGTTCAGCGCAGGCGCTTCGCAAGCGGATTCATGCCGAAGCGAGAAGCGATACGACCACCCGGCCGACATGCATCTGACCCGCGCCCCATTGGCCGGCGACGCTTCCCATTAACCAAAATTATGGGTAAAGATTGGAAAACTGGGGGGTTTTTCATGTTTACCGTCGCGACTCGCTGCATGTCCGTCGCAGCCGCTGCCCTGCTCGCCGCATCGTCGTCGACGCCGGCCTGTGCTGCCGAACTCTTTCCCGGCATCTCCATTCAGAGCGTAAGCGTTCTCAATCAATATTCCTACACGTTCGGCGCCGAACGACCGCCATCGACCACCGGCGGGACGCAGGGCACCATCCTGCAATCGGACCAGCGCCCCTTCCCGTCGTCGCAGCTCGGCGTGGATTACACCGGCAGGGCGACCACGGACAGCTTCTATTTCCTGCACAACGATTATTGCGTCGGCCAGTGCCTGATCACGTCGAGCACGACGATCCGGTTCGAAATCGAGGTCACCGACGCCGGCAATCTTGAAGGGCTTCGCTTCGACTCGCTCATCACCCCCGGGCACCTCGCGCTGGTCGGCATCGGCAGTTACGAAGATACCGCGGCATCGTTCAACTTCTCGGTCAGCCGCACCGACTTCGTTCGGGGTGAGGAAAGCGGTGAGACGAACACGCTTTACGCCGCCAACGGCTATTCTGATATCTTCGGGCTGCGCGTTTTCGATGACAATGGCGACAATCCGTTTGCCAACACGATCACCGGCGACAATGGCGGGGCTGGTCAATATTATGATTGGAGCGCGACGCCGCTTAGCGTCGAACTCGGTTCAATTTCCACCGGCGACACCTTCTATGTCGACTACACCGCGAGCTACTCGGTGAAGTCTTTCAATAAATGCTCCGATATCCTGAACTGCAATGCGGCGCAGGTCGTCTTCGGCGATCCACGCAACATCGGTGGCGGGACGGACGCGAGCGCACGGCTCGCCGACCGGGCGCTGTTCGCCAACGACCCGACGGTCGATGGCGGTGTCCATGCCGTGATCACGCGCGACTATGAGGCGAGCGTCATTCCCTTCGCATTCGTGCCCTCGGGCGCCGATCGGACCATCGAAACGCCGGCGGCCAATGCCCCGATCACTTATGTCGGCAACTATATTCCGAGCCTGATCGACACCGACGGCTCATCCGGTGTTCCCGAACCGGCGACATGGATGACCATGATCCTGGGCTTCGGCGTGGTCGGCGGTGCGCTACGGCAGCGCCGCGGACGGCGGATCATGATTTGAAAGCAGGCCATATCAGCGACTTGGCCGGCATGTCCTCCGATATAGCACCCATCGCGGTCGGGATCACCGGTCACCGGCCCGATCGCCTCGTCGACGTCGACCCCGCAACGCTGCGCCAACAGCTCGAACAGCTGATGCGCGCGCTGGAAAAGTCGTCGCCGAACAATAGCTTCCGCCTCGTTGGCAGCCTTGCCGAGGGCGCCGACATGCTCGCCGCCGACGCTGCGCTGGCGACAGGATGGCAGCTCGACACGATCCTGCCGTTCGCGCGCGACGACTATGCGATGGACTTCGACGAAACCGCAGCGGCGGAATTCCGTCACCGGCTAAACCTGTCTTTCAACATCCTCGAATTGCCGGGAAAACGCGACGAGCCCGGTGCCGAGGCCGCTGCTTACGAGCGCGCCGGTCGCGTGATGTTGACACAAAGCGACCTGCTGATCGCCATTTGGGACGGCGGCCCGCCACGTGGTCGCGGAGGTGCCGCGCAAATCGTCGCGGAGGCGGTCGCGCAGGCGATTCCGGTGATCGTCCTCCGCCCGGACGGCACGCACCCACCATCGCTGCTGTGGAGCGGCCTCAATGATCATGAATCGGGCTTGGAGGCCGTGGATACCGTCGCGCGCGGGACGCTCGCCGACCTGCCACGCCTGATGGCGCAGCTCTCGTCGCCCCCGGTCGACGCTCCGCCCCAGCGAGCGAGCAGAGACGCGCCGCCGCTGCTGGCGGTCGCCTACCCGCTTTTGCTGGCCGTCACCGGCGTGCGGCGTATCCGCTTCGCCGATCTGCGCCGCCCTTGCCCGCAGCCCCGCGTCATCACCGCCGATCCGACCGAAACGTTGCAGACCCGCATCGATCAGCAGCTCTGGCCACGCTTCGACACCGCCGACTGCAAGGCGAGTCTCGCCGCCCAGCTGTTCCGTAGCGCCTTCGTGAGCAGCTTTGCGCTCGCTGCCTTTTCGGTAACGCTCGCGCTGCTCGGACTCGTCGTCCCGACCGCGATCAAGCCGTTGCTTGCGGCGGGTGAATTCGCCTCGATCGCGCTGATTCTCATCATCACGCATTGGGGTTCGCGCGCCGGCTGGCACGGGCGCTGGCTCGAGGAGCGTACGCTGGCAGAAGAGCTGCGCTGCCTCGCGGTGTCCGCGCCGCTCGGCGATCTCTTCCTGCGCGGCGTCCGTGCCGATGAAGGCGTCGGTGCCGGGCGACTGCGGCGCGACATCGCGCGCCGGATCGCTTTGCCGTCGGGCAGGATCGACGCGCGTTACCTCGTCGAGGCGCATGCGAGCCTCGTCGCGCTGCTTGACGACCAGATCGGCTATGTCGAACGCGAGGCCGGGCGGATGCACTTGCTGGAGCATCGCCTGCACCGGTTTGGTGGCTTGCTGTTCGCGATGACCGCACTGGTATGCGCGTGCGTGCTCGGCATCGAACTGGTCTGGACCTTCCTCCTGCATGAGCCCGGCGTCGAACATGCGCTACCGCTTGGCGTAACCGTCGTCAGCGCCTCGCTGCCTGCGATCGGTGCGGCGGTTTACGGCATCCGTATGCAAGGCGATTTCGCCGGTGCCGCCGAACGCAATGCCGCGTTGGCGACGCAGCTGACCGCGCTACGCCGGATCGCGCAGGATGAGGTGCCGGACTTCGATGCCTTGCGACGGTTGATCCGGCGAACCGCCGAATTGCTGACCGCGGACGTCTCCCAGTGGAGCCGAGCGACCCGGGCGCGGCCACTCAGCCTTCCCGGATGAGCGTTCACCATTGGCGGCGGGTGAAACGGTCCGGCTTTTCTTCGCGCCCGCACAATGACCCTGAAGCCCGAGTCAAGCTGCTGCTCGTCCCGAGATCGGCTGGTCCGGGGGCGAGCCTTCCGGGATGGTCCTCGCGAACAGGCAGCGGCATCGGCATGGGCGGCCGCGTGTTCCGACGACATCGATCCGCCTTCTTTTGAACGTGGTACGCAACGACATGCAGCTCAGATACTTCAGTGTTCAGAGACAACGTTTTGCCCGAAGACGGCGGGCCGCGCTATGTCGACAGGCTGGAGAGGGATCTACCCGGCCTAACCAGAAAGGCCGGGCTGGTCGGACTCGTGCATAGGATTGCTGGGCTATCCGGCGTCGATCCTTGTCGACCGGGGCAGCGAATTCATCTCGCCCGAGTCCTTCAACGGCAAGTTCCGGGCGGAGTGCCTGGACCAGCACTGGTTCATGAGCTTCGACGATGCGGTCCGAGAATGCGAGGCTTGGCGCAGAGAACAACGAGATGCGACCGCATAGCGCCATCGGCATCAAGACCCCGATATCGTTGGTGAATTGGTCGGCGGCACATGGCCCATCGCTGCTGGCAGATGCTGGATGACCGCCAGCCGAGTGATCCAAAAACGGTAGTCAGCTCAGCTTACGGCAATGTTGTTGCGGTGCGCCGGTGCCGCAACGCACGACAGCCCCGTCTCATGGGAGACGGGGCTGTCGTGGTATAGATGGTTGCGGGGACAGGATTTGAACCTGTGACCTTCAGGTTATGAGCCTGACGAGCTACCGGGCTGCTCCACCCCGCGCCGAGGTGAGTGAGTGAATGGGTTCATGGGATGTGCGAAGCTGCAATGCCTGGCGGCGACCTACTCTTCCATCGCTTGAGCGATAGTACCATTGGCGCAGAGGGGTTTCACGTCCGAGTTCGGGATGGGATCGGGTGGTTCACCGACGCTATGGCCACCAGGCAATGGAGCCTGCACATGTGTCTTCCCCGGCCGGGTAAGGCGGGGGAGACGGGTTCAAATCGATGCACTGTTATCTGGTTGAGGGTCGATCACCTGTTCCAACGCTGTTGTTGGGGGTGTGTGCTCTCAAGCGCGAATAGGACGATTAGTATCGGTTAGCTTCACGCGTTACCGCGCTTCCACATCCGATCTATCAAGGTCGTGGTCTTCGACCGTCCTGAGAAATCTTATCTCGAGGGAGGCTTCCCGCTTAGATGCTTTCAGCGGTTATCCCGTCCGTACATAGCTACCCTGCTGCGCCGTTGGCACGACGACAGGTACACCAGAGGTACGTTCAACCCGGTCCTCTCGTACTAGGGTCAACTCCTCTCAAATTTCGACGCCCACGGCAGATAGGGACCAAACTGTCTCGCGACGTTCTGAACCCAGCTCACGTACCACTTTAATTGGCGAACAGCCAAACCCTTGGGACCTGCTCCAGCCCCAGGATGTGATGAGCCGACATCGAGGTGCCAAACAACCCCGTCGATATGAGCTCTTGGGGGTTATCAGCCTGTTATCCCCGGCGTACCTTTTATCCGTTGAGCGATGGCCCTTCCACGAGGGACCACCGGATCACTATGACCGACTTTCGTCTCTGCTCGACTTGTCAGTCTCGCAGTCAGGCGGGCTTATGCCATTGCACTCTAACAGCCGGTTTCCAACCGGCCTGAGCCCACCTTCGCGCGCCTCCGTTACTCTTTAGGAGGCGACCGCCCCAGTCAAACTACCCGCCACAGAGGGTCCCTGATCCAGTTTCATGGATCGAGGTTAGACAATAGACAACAACAGGGTGGTATTTCACCTATGGCTCCACACCGGCTGGCGCCAATGCTTCAAAGCCTCCCACCTATGCTACACAGTTCTTGTCCACTGCCACTCTGAAGCTGCAGTAAAGGTGCACGGGGTCTTTCCGTCTAACCGCGGGTACTCCGCATCTTCACGGAGAATTCAATTTCGCTGAGCATGTCCTGGAGACAGTGGGGAAGTCGTTACGCCATTCGTGCAGGTCGGAACTTACCCGACAAGGAATTTCGCTACCTTAGGACCGTTATAGTTACGGCCGCCGTTTACCTGGGCTTCATTTCAGAGCTTGCGCCCCTCCACTTAACCTTCAGGCACCGGGCAGGCGTCAGGCCCTATACGTCGTCTTGAAGCCGACTTAGCAGAGCCCTGTGTTTTTGCTAAACAGTCGCTACCCCCTGGCCTGTGCCCCCCATGAGAGCTTGCGCTGACATGGGGCCTCCTTCTTCCGAAGGTACGGAGGCAATTTGCCGAGTTCCTTCAGGACACTTCTCTCAAGCGCCTTGGTATACTCTACCAGACCACCTGTGTCGGTTTCGGGTACGGTCTATACGGTGGGGCTATTTCCCGGGACAGTTTCGAAGCCTGACCAATCCGTTAAGGTCAGACAACACACACCATCCGTCACACACCACCAGGCTGCGGAATATTAACCGCATTCCCATCGACTACCCCCTTCGGGCTCGTCTTAGGGGCCGGCTCACCCTGCGCGGATTAGCCTTGCGCAGGAACCCTTGGTCTTTCGGCGAGAGGGCATCTCACCCTCTTTATCGCTACTCATGTCTGCATTCGCACTTCCGATACCTCCACGACCCATTACCAGATCGCTTCGCAGGCTTACGGAACGCTCCGCTACCGCGTGTCTTGCGACACACCCTAAGCTTCGGTGCACGTCTTGAGCCCCGTTACATCTTCGCCGCAGGAACCCTTAGCTAGACCAGTGAGCTGTTACGCTTTCTTTAAAGGATGGCTGCTTCTAAGCCAACCTCCTGGTTGTTTTGGGATTCCCACATGCTTTCCCACTTAGACGTGACTTGGGGACCTTAGCTGTAGGTCAGGGCTGTTTCCCTTTTGACGACGGACCTTAGCACCCGCCGTCTGTCTCCCGGATATCACTCTCAGGTATTCGGAGTTTGGTTAGAGTTGGTAGATCTCGCGACCCCCGCATCCATCCAGTGCTCTACCCCCTGAGGTGTCCATCCGAGGCACTACCTCAATAGTTTTCGCGGAGAACCAGCTATTTCCCGGCTTGATTGGCCTTTCACCCCTAAGCACAACTCATCCGGTAACTTTTCAACGTTAATCGGTTCGGACCTCCAGTGTGTGTTACCACACCTTCATCCTGGTCATGCATAGATCGCCGGGTTTCGGGTCTAATACTTCAAACTATGTCGCCCTATTCAGACTCGCTTTCGCTGCGCCTACACCTATCGGCTTAAGCTCGCTTGAAACATTAAGTCACAGACCCATTATGCAAGAGGTACGCTGTCAGGCCTCAAGGACCCTCCAACTGCTTGTAGGCAATCCGTTTCAGGTACTGTTTCACTCCCCTCATCGGGGTGCTTTTCACCTTTCCCTCACGGTACTAGTTCGCTATCGGTCGCATACGAGTATTTAGGCTTGGAGGGTGGTCCCCCCATGTTCAGACAGGATTACACGTGTCCCGCCCTACTCGAGTCCATTCACATCAGTTTCGCATACGGGGCTGTCACCCGCTACGGCCGAACTTTCCAGATCGTTCTGCTACTTGAATGAATGGCACTGGCCTGGTCCGCGTTCGCTCGCCACTACTAACGGAATCTCGGTTGATGTCTTTTCCTCCAGGTACTGAGATGTTTCAGTTCCCCGGGTTCGCTTCTCGAAACCTATGTATTCAGTAACGAGATACCATGTTCCCAATTACCTGACCAAAGTCAGATAATCAGGATAGGTGGGTTTCCCCATTCGGAAATCTGCGGGTCAAAGGTTGCTCACACCTCACCGCA